>JBDRDG010000001.1:0-2691 GCA_043821045.1 Candidatus Omnitrophota bacterium
TCCATACCCGGCATCCTAATATCCAATATAACAAGGTCCGGCTTAAACCCTAATATTTTTCTTCCGGCGTCAAACCCGTCGAAAGCCGTATCTATTTCGTATCTATTTTCCATTTTAAGAGCCCGTTTAATCGAATTGACCATATTTTTATCGTCATCCACTATAATAATCCTTTTCTTTTCCACAACGCCTTTTAACTCGCGGGGAGCCGGCATGTCGTGTTTCTTCAGAAAGTCCAAGAAATCAGCCGTTTTAACACGATTATGTCTACCAGGCGTCTTATAAGATTTTAACTTGCCCTCCTTAATCCATACTAACACGCATCTGTAGGTAACATGGCAAAATTCAGCTATTTCTCCGGTAGTTAACGGTTTTTGATTCATAATTTCCTATTTTCCTATTTTTCGCTTTTTTCTCATATTTCCTGTTTATAGTTTACAATATTTTTCGTCTTTTTTCAAGCCCTCTTTAATATCCAACGGTAAAAGGACAAACACCGACAGGACATAACCTGCATATGTACGATATAATTGCGTAAAAACTTTGCCCTGTAATAGCGATATAGATTGCTTCCTGATTCTAGGAGAAATATAAACGCGGGGGGAGATTAAACTAGCATATACTAAACTAGCGTTTAGCGTATAGCGTTTAGTTAATATTAGATTGCAGCGACCGGAGGGAGTCCCGGGCGAAACCGAGGGAGACAGCAGATCGCAGATATAAATGAAGCTCCGCGGGCTATTCCGAAATACCGGGATCCCGCGACACCATTATATAAATAAACACAAGAAAGCTCCGAAAGCCCGCGGGTTCCCACATCCGCTATCCCGACCACGCTTCCATCCGCGGCAAGAGACCTCAGGTGTATCGCGTCGGGATAAATGCTGTTTTTCTCATTCTCATGATCGCCCATATCTAATTGAAAGAAATTACTATACCCTTTCTTTCCCACGATTTAATCCCTTTAAAAAGATTAAACAAATATTTTTCCCAGCTGAGCGTTTTAAAAAGTTTTAGATGTCGTTTTTACATCATTTGAGGTTTTTAACAGCTGTGATAAAATGTAATTTGGAATACGATTAAGACAAACCCCGTTAGAGGACTCCCTTCTCTAACGGGGGGGGGATATTGATATTTGTTAAGATAAATATCGTTGTGGGAAACCCCAATATCATCGTTTCTTTTTTTTCCGCCTTTAGCGGATTATCCCTGCTTATATTCCTCAGCCAGGCGATTGGCAATAAATTACTTCGCATGGCTGCCTTTTCTACTCGATCACGCTTGGAAAATTTCCTCTTAGGACAGGGGTTGGGATTTGCGGCTATATCGTACAGCATCTTTGCCCTCGGCCTTCTGGGAGGGATAAACCGCGTATTATTTATAATCGTTTATATTGTTCTTTTACCGTTAGTTTTTTTCAACGACGTTAAAAAATCATTCTTAAGAATAGCGTCCGCGCTTAAGAAAAAAGTACATAATCTTAAGCTGGGTGACACATCGGCGCTTACTCTTATCTGCATCCTTTTATTGCTTATCTTTGTTTTTATTAATCTTATTAACTGCTTCCTCCCCCCCCTTGGCCGTGACGCATTAAAGTACCACCTAAGGATGCCTAAACACTATATTGAAATTGGCCGAGTGCAACCAATTTCCACCAACATCTTTAGTCGCTTCCCTCAACTAATCGAAATGCTGCATACCTTTCTACTCCTTTTATTTAATGACTACGCGCCTCAACTTCTCCACACTTACTTTGGCATACTCACTACTTTCGCTATCTTTATGTTTATCCGCCGTCGCGCTTCTTTAGGATCGGCCATTATATGCTGTTTAACTTTCTACTCTTTACCGGTTGTGTCACAAATCTCCAGTTGGGCATATGTTGATTTATCCCTATCTTTCTATACCGTCTTGTCTTTTGGACTTTACCTGGAGGGTTTGCAAAAATTAAAAACTAACCTGTTTACCGTATCAGCTTGCCTCTTGGGAATTGCCTTGGGCATAAAATATTTAGCACTTATTTCGGTTGTAATAGCTTTTGGCATACTATGTATATACCTTTTTATAATTGAACGCGGACAGCGAAGCGTTTTGCTGCGGCAGGGAATGAAATTCTTTGCTATAACTGCTATTATAGGTTCCCCCTATTACGCGCGCAACATAATATTAGAACACAATCCCGTTTTTCCTTTCTTTTATTCTATATTTAAAGGCGAAAACTGGGATGCCAGCCGCGCCTTATTATATCAAACATTCCTGCGTTCCTACGGCATGGGACACTCTTTAAAAGACCTCTTGTTGCTCCCCTGGCGGATTGCTGTATTCGGCAGAGAAGGATTGCTTTTTGACGGCGCAATCGGAATGATATACATTACCTTAACCCCTTTTCTCCTTTGGCTGCGGCCACGACATAAATTTCCTGCTTTTACATTAATCTACAGCTTCCCTTTCTTTTTAATTTGGGCAATATTAAGCCAACAAATTCGTTTTCTCCTGCCCGCGTTTGCCATATTCAGCACCGGCCTATATGTAATTTTTGAAAAAATACCTAAAGGCAAGCTTATTCACCGCGCGTCAATCAATCTTCTTGTGCTTTTGTTAGCAGCATTTAATCTCACATATCCTTTAAAGCAAATTAACCGTTATAAACCTTTCTTAATTCTTGGCGGGAAAACAAGCAGAAAAGAGTTT
>JBDRDG010000002.1:0-3806 GCA_043821045.1 Candidatus Omnitrophota bacterium
GGCTAACGCGGCGGTGGTAGAGGACGCTTCTTCCGGGGTTGAGGCGGGGCGAAACGCCGGTTTCGCTTTAGTAATCGGTTTGGCGCGTGAGGATAACAAAAAAGATTTACTTGATCATTACGCTGACGTGGCGATGGACGATTTGTCGCGCATCAATCTGGACTGGGTAAAAAAATGGATGGTGAAAGAACCGCCTTGGGCATTTGATGTTTGGGATGATAGCGATAAGGTCGCGGAAAAACTTAAACCTTTAACCCAAGGGCACGATTTTGAATTAAACGATAAATATAAACGCACTCCTAAAGAGGCTGTCCTTTCGGGTAAAAAGCTTGTTTTCTTTTTGGATTACGACGGTACTTTAACGCCGATTGTATCCCGGCCGGATTTGGCGGTTTTATCACAAGAGATGAAAGCGCTTCTAACCAGTATTTCAAAGAAACATATTACGGGTATTGTAAGCGGCCGCGGCCGCGAAGATGTTCAGAGGCTTGTCGGTATAGACGGTCTTTTTTACGCCGGCAGCCACGGGTTTGATATTCAAGGCCCGAATTTATCGATGATTGAGCCGCGGGCGGCGGCCTTAATCCCAAAAATCAGCGCGATTAGTGAACAGGTGAGCGATTATGTTAAGAATATCCAAGGCGCTTTGATTGAGAATAAAAGATTTAGCCTCGCTGTTCACTACCGTCTTGTACAAGATGAATATGTTCCTAAGATACAGGAGTTTGTTGGGACTATTGTTGCCAATGACGCTGCTTTACGCCTTATGTACGGCAAAAAGGTTTTTGAAATCATGCCGGCTATTGACTGGGATAAAGGGAAAGCCATGCGTTGGGTTATGCGGGCGTTAAATATCGACTGGCCTGACGCTACGGTAATTTACATCGGCGACGACACTACTGACGAAGATGCCTTTCGCTTTTTGCGCGGCCGCGGCGTGGGGATATTAGTTTCTGACCGGCCGCGGGCTAGCGCGGCTGATTTCAGGTTGTCCGGCGTCGATGAAGTCAAGAAGTTCTTTGAACAGATATTAATATAAATCAAAAAGCAAAGATCCTTGATGCTTGATCCTAGATGCTAGATTGTCGTTTTTAGATATTATTGCATAGCGAATAGAGCAGAGGGCATAGAGAAATATTCATGATGATATTTTACGCTATGCACCATGCGCTATGCTCTTTGCATATTCTATCGAGCATCGAGGATCTAGGATCGATAGGCTACTATTTCAATAGATTACTTATATTATATGTGTTACGTGCAACACGATATAGGGCTAATAATTTAGGTAAATCATGAACAAAGAATCTCCCTGGAAACTTATTTATGAAAATTTTAAACCGGCGGAGGAAGGTTTGCGCGAGGCGTTATGCACTCTCGGAAACGGTTATTTCGCCACGCGCGGCGCCGCTAACGAGTCGGTAGCTTCTAAAATTCATTATCCCGGTACACATGTTGCCGGTCTTTATAACCGTTTGGCTACGACAATCGCCGGACGCACGATTGTTAATGAAGATTTGGTTAATTGTCCTAATTGGATTTTTTTGACTTTTAAGATCGGCAGCGGGGAGTGGTTTTATCCTTCAACAGCTAAAATTCTTTCTTACCGTCAGGAGTTAGATCTTTATAAGGGAGTTCTTTTACGAAAAATCCGTTTCAAGAACCATCAAGGAAAGACAACGCAACTGGAAATACGCCGCATCGTGAGTATGGATGACTGTCATTGCGGCGCTTTTGAGTACGTGATTACGCCGGAAAACTACAGCGATTGGATTGCCGTGAGGACAATGCTTGACGGGACGGTATTAAATACCGGTGTTGAGCGCTATCGCCAGCTTAATGCCAAACATTGGCTTGCCGTTTCTTTGGGTAGTTTTTCCAGAAACGGCATATATCTTTCGATGAAGACAAGCCAGTCGCATGTCAATATTTGTACGGCGGCGACCGTACGGGTTTTTGTCGGTAATAAAGAGAAACGCTTTGCCATAAGGCATCTAATGAAAGGGAAAGAACGTATAGGGCAGGAGTTCAGGATTTTTGCCCGGGAAAAAACCTCTTACCATATAGAGAAGGCCGTTTATTTTTATACTTCGCGTGACGAGAAAGTTTTAAACGCCGAAACTGCCGCTGTCGGCGCGGTAAATAACGCGTACCGGTTTAGCGCTTTACTTCGGACTCATCAGCAGGCTTGGGAAAGTCTGTGGGACGTGGCTGATATTAAAATAGAAGGCGACACTTTTTCCCAGCGCGTTGTACGCCTTAATATATTTCATCTTTTCCAGACAGCTTCCTTGCATAACACCAGTATCGACGCCGGCCTCCCGGCACGCGGCCTGCACGGCGAAGCTTACCGCGGTCATATTTTCTGGGATAGTATATTTACCATGCCTTTTTATGATCTCCATATGCCCCAGGTCAGCCGTGCTCTCCTTTTATATAGGTATAGGCGCTTGGCTAAGGCTCGCGAGTATGCGGTAAAAAAAGGCTATAAAGGGGCGATGTTTCCCTGGCAGAGCGGTTCTTCCGGCAGGGAAGAGACTCAAGTTATGCATTTAAATCCTCTTTCCGGCAAGTGGGGTTCTGATTACAGTTCCAATCAGCGTCACGTATCTATAGCTATCGCTTACAATGTATGGATGTTTTGGCAAAGAACTGAGGATATTAACTTTCTTAAGCGTTACGGCGGAGAGATAATTCTGTCTATAGCGCAGTTTTTTGCCAGTCTGGTAAGATATGATCAAGCTGACCGGCGTTATCATACAAAGGGAGTCATGGGACCGGATGAGTTCCATGAAAAAATGCCGGGAAGTTCTAAATCCGGGCTTGTAGATAACGCGTATACTAATTTAATGATTGTCTGGGTTTTGCTAAGGGCTCAAGAAATTCTTTCTTTTCTCCCCGAAAGACATAAACTTAACCTCATGAATAAGCTTAAACTAAAAGAAAAAGATATCCAGCGCTGGAACGATATCACGCGAAACATGCGCGTGGGAATCAGTAAAGACGGGATTATCAGCCAGTTTGAGGGTTATTTTAAACTGAAAGAACTCGACTGGCAGGGGTATAGAGATGAATACGGCAATATCCAGCGTCTCGATAGAATTTTGAAAGCGGAGGGGAAATCTCCCGATGAGTATAAAATATCAAAACAGGCCGATACCCTTATGTTTTTTTATCTTTTGCCGTCTTCGGAAATACAGAGTTTATGTAAACATTTGGGATATTCCATAGATAAAAAGGTGTTGCGCGAAAATTATGAATATTATTCGAAACGGACCTCTCACGGTTCTACTTTAAGTAAAGTTACCCATTGTATGATTTCTTTGAAGCTGGCAAAATATCAGGAGGCGTGGAGATTTTTCCGGGATGTGTTAGAGTCGGACATATATGATGTTCAAGGCGGGACTACGCCGGAAGGGATTCATGTCGGCGTTATGGGCGGTTCGTTTGACATAATCGTCAGGGGCTTTGCCGGGATAACTTTCTTCGCCGACAGGATTCGTATCCAGCCCTGCCTGCCGAAACGGTGGCGCGCAGTTAAATTTAAACTTCTTTTTAAAGAAAGGTTGATTGCTTTTTCGATAACTAAACGTGCCATAGCGGTTTCTTCCCTGTCTGTTAACAAAGAGGCAGGCGGCCCTTTGCGGCTTGAGATTAAAAATAAAATTTATTTCCTCTGTTCCGGCAAGCGGTTACTTATTTCCTATTAATGATATTTCTTATTTAACAGGCTTAAACTTATGTCATTATCAAAATATCCCCCCCTATTATATAAATTCTGTGGGGATAGTTAGTTACAGAGGGGA
>JBDRDG010000003.1:0-4578 GCA_043821045.1 Candidatus Omnitrophota bacterium
CTGTTATCTGTTTTCTGATTCCTGTATTATAAATTATTTCAAGACACAATGCTCACGACACACGACTGGCATTAAGAATGTCCTATGCTCTATGCGACAATATCTAAAGACGAGGATCTAACATCGAATATCTAGGATTGAGAGATTAGGATTTAGTATCGAGCATCCAGAAAAATAAAACCCTGTGCCGTAAGTTGCGGCACAGGGTTCTTATTTTTACTATAGGCGTTTCTTCTTAGTACATACCGCCGCCGGGCATGCCGCCGCCCATCCCGCCACCGGGCATGGGTGAATTCTGTTCTTTCTCCGGCTTATCGGCGATTACCACTTCAGTTGTAATTAAAAGCGAGGCTATAGAAGCTGCGTTCTGAAGAGCTGTCCGGGCCACTTTTGTCGGGTCGATAATACCGGCAGCGAACATGTCGGTTATTTTATTAGCTTGAGCGTCAAATCCGGTATTTTTCGGCTCTTTTTTAATTTGTTCGACGATTACCGAACCTTCAAAACCGGCGTTGAAAACCAGCTGGCGTAAAGGCTCTTCAACAGCGCGTTTAATGATATTGGCGCCGACCTGCTCGTCACCTTCTAATTTAAGTTTTTCCAGTGCTGGAAGGCTGCGTAATAAACCTATTTCTCCGCCGGGGATAATACCTTCTTCAACCGCGGCTCTTGTCGCGTGGAGAGCGTCTTCCACACGGGCTTTTTTCTCTTTCATTTCTGTTTCGGTCGCCGCGCCGACGTTGATTACGGCCACGCCGCCGGCTAATTTAGCTAAGCGCTCTTGGAGTTTTTCTTTATCGTAATCGGAATCACTCTCGTCGATTTGGTTCTTGATCTGGCTGATGCGTCCCTGGATAGCGTCGGTTTTACCGGCACCTTCAACGATGGTTGTGTTTTCTTTGTCAATACGTATGCGTTTGGCTTTACCAAGGTCGTCTAAGCCGATGCTTTCCAGTTTAATGCCTAAATCTTCCGAGATCATCTTTCCATGGGTGAGGGTTGCTATGTCTTCAAGCATGGCTTTACGCCTGTCGCCGTAACCAGGAGCTTTTACCGCCGCCACGGAAAGCGTGCCGCGGAGTTTATTCACTACCAGTGTGGCTAAAGCTTCACCTTCGACATCTTCCGAGATGATTACCAGCGGTTTGCTGGAACGGGCTATTTTCTCTAAGAGAGGGAGTAAATCTTTAAGGTTGGAAATCTTTTTCTCGTAGATTAAGATATAAGGTTCATCGAGGACGCAGACCATTTTTTCCGCGTCAGTTGAAAAATAGGGCGAAAGATACCCCTGGTCAAACTGCATGCCTTCGACCACGTCTAAAGTTGTTGCCATCGATTTTGCTTCTTCCACGGTGATTACGCCGTCTTTGCCGACTTTTTCCATGGCGTCAGCAATCAGTTCGCCTATTTTAGACTCGCCGTTAGCGGCGATTGTCGCTACCTGAGCGATTTCTTTTTTGTCCTTGACCGGTTTGGATAGTTTTTTGAGTTCTTCGACGACAACTTCTACCGCTTTTTCAATGCCGCGTTTAAGCTCCATGGGATTAGCGCCGGCCGCGACGTTTTTTAACCCTTCTTTATATATCGCTTCCGCCAGTACCGTCGCGGTCGTTGTCCCGTCGCCGGCAGTGTCAGACGTTTTTTCGGCCACTTCTTTTATTAACTGCGCTCCGATATTTTCATACGGTTCTTCCAGTTCTATTTCTTTCGCGACGGTTACGCCGTCTTTTGTAATTGTGGGAGAACCGAACTTTTTATCGATTACGGCGTTTCTCCCTTTAGGCCCTAATGTTACCTTTACCGCGTGCGCGATCATTTCCACGCCTTTTAATATGGCGCGGCGGGCTTCTTCACTGAATATTAATTGTTTTGCCATTCTTAATTCACCTCCTTTATCCGATGATTGCAAATACGTCTTCTTCACGCATAATCAGATATTCTTCATCATCGACTGTTATTTCTGTCCCAGAATATTTTCCGTACAATACGCGGTCGCCGGCTTTTACCGTAAGAGGGATAAGTTTTCCCTCGTCGCTCTTTTTGCCCTCACCGACGGCGACGACTTTCCCTTCCTGAGGTTTTTCCTTGGCTGTATCGGGAATAACGATACCTCCTTTTGTCCTTTCTTTCTCCTCTGATGGTTTGATCAGAATTCTTTCACCTAGCGGTTTAATCTTCATCTTCTCACCTCCTTATTGTTTTCACAAAACTAAATATTCTTTTTTTACCCGATTTGTCCAACTTCCTTGGGGTTTTAAGGGATTGTATCTTTCTAGCACTCTCGGATGAAGAGTGCTAGAATATTGTATTTGAAGTAAAACAGTTGTCAAGAATTTTTTTTAAATCTTTTTTAAAAAAGTCCTAAAATAGCGGTATTAAAGCTTAGGGGGAATGACGGGGAGTTCAAGCGTTTTTTTCAATAAAAGCAGGCCTTTTAAGGTAAGTAAACGGTCATGCTGGTAATCAAACCGGAACATTTTGTTAATTAAAGGGCTGTCTCCGCCAGTAATAAGAGTTCCTATTTTCTCTCCCTGTTTTTTCTCCATAGTCGTTTTATGTTTATGTATAAGGCCGTTAATCATCGATGAAAATCCTTCCACGATACCTTTTGAAATACTGTCAAGGGTATTCCGGGGAATCGCCTCAGGGATACCGCGTAAAGTTATTTTTTTGGGAAGCAGGGCGCATTTCTTTAGTGATTCAAGGTAAAGATTAACTCCCGGAAGAATCAACCCGCCGAGATAAGCGCCGTCTTTAGCCAAAAAGTCAATCGTTATTGCCGTGCCGAAATCGACAATTATTTTTGCCTTTGGATAAAGTTGTTTTGCCGCGTAGGCGTTAACCAAACGGTCCTGGCCGATTTGCTTAGGGTTATAAAATGATTTAATCGGAATCTTGATGTCTCTGCCGGCGAAATAAATTCTTGTCCTTGTTTGTTTAAACAGTCTCGTCATTGACGGGACGACCGAGCAGATAAGCATACTGTCAGCGGGGTATTTTTTTGTAAGGCTTTCTAAATATTTCGCTGTTACGTCTTTGTTGTAAACGCGGAAAGTTTTTATTATCCTGTTTCCCCTCTCAATTCCGAAATGGACCGTCGTATTACCTATATCGACTAGAATCATAATCTTTTATTATTAACGTATATTATAAGCTAAATAAAAATGCAAATGTCAAAAATCAAAATGACAGATCATAATGTAAAAATTTTGTTTTCATTAATCCGTATCGCGTCACGCGTAATCTTTTTTTTTGTTGTATCACGTATCAGGTAACAAGTATCGACTAACGGCTATTTTGCCGCATCTGGCGTATCGGTCATAAAAAATCACTTAGTTGGCACGTGCTAAGTGAGGCTTATTACTTCTAGAATATTACGTGTTACCTGGTGCGCAATCATTTTTGAATTTTACTTTGTCATTTTGCATTTTGGTTTTTGATTTTTAATAGCATACTCCGCGTCTATCACTATACGCTATTAATTATCGTATTCGTCGTATTTGCGATGTTGTTACCTTTGTGATTTTGCCCAAAGCGTTTTTTATGAGCAGCTCGCCGTACTGGCTGATTCCGATGACACTGCCTTTTATCTTGCTGCCGTTTCTATTAGCGGTAATTTTCTTATTTAAGACAATAAGATGTTTTTCGATCTCTTCTTTTAGCTTAATAAAATTACCCTGTCTAAATTCCGAATAAAAAAGTATAACTTCTTTTAATATAAATTCAAATATTTTCTCCAAGCTGAAAATCCGCTTTGTTTCTAAAAATAATGAAGTGGCGCTTTGGGGTATCTGTGAGCGCCGGTTGTTAATGTTAATGCCGAGCCCGACAATGACAAAATCAGGTTTCGCGCCGGAGCTTTTTGCCTCAAGAAGGACGCCGCCGATTTTCTTTTCATCGATCATCAAGTCGTTGGGCCATTTTATTTTAATCGCGGTTATTTTGGTAAGTCCCTTGACAGCCGAAAGGGCAACGAGCATACCTAAAAGGTGAACTTTTTCGAGTTCCTTGTCCGGCCGGAATAAAAAAGAAGCGTATAATCCTTTGTCTTTATAAGACATCCATTTGCGCCGCAGGCGGCCGCGGCCCTCGGTTTGCTCCCGCGCCAGAACTACGGTGATCTCTCTTTCCCCTTTCTCGGCCAGTTTCCGGGCGTAGTCGTTTGTCGAGGTCGTTTTATTTAAGCGGACTATTTTTAAATAATTAGATTCCATTATGTTAATAGAAGCGGATATGCGCGGATTAAAACGCGGATAAACGCGGAATTAATTCGGGACACATCCCTGTTTCTTTTTGTGTAATGTGTGATGTTTCATCTGTTATATAGAATAAGTCTTGAGTGTTTTTTATGCGTAGGACATAGTGTTAAAATAATTAAAAATTCAAAATGAAAAATGCAAAATAAGGAAATTCATATCTTTATTTCCAGTTTACTATCCTTGCCCTGAGTATATTCGAAGAGTGCCATTTGCAATCTACTATTAACTATACGCTACACGCTATCCGCTAATGCTAAAGTTTTTCCCTCTTCTTTTCTCTGACCTTACTACTTTTTTGTTTCATGCTTGGGCCATTGCT
>JBDRDG010000004.1:0-6768 GCA_043821045.1 Candidatus Omnitrophota bacterium
GTTCAAGGCCGAATCCCTGCAGGCGCTTGATTGTATCTTCCTTTTCTCT
The DNA here is from genome assembly GCA_043821045.1 of Candidatus Omnitrophota bacterium. Lineage (GTDB taxonomy): Bacteria > Omnitrophota > Gorgyraeia > Duberdicusellales > 4484-171 > JBDRDG01. The sequence continues at coordinate 50 of JBDRDG010000004.1, forward strand.
ATCAAGAACGTTAATAATAAAATCCATCGCTTGAAGACGATTAGAATCGACAATAATAGTAAGATTACTTACTTTGTGTTTAACGGCAAAGCGTAAAGCTTCCCATGACGAACCTTCCTGCAACTCACCATCGCCGATGATACAAAAAGTATGGTGTTTTTTATCCTGAATCTTTACGCCAAAGGCCACCCCTACGGCGATAGGCAAACCGTGTCCTAACGAACCGCAACCGGCTTCCAGGCCGTACTCTGGCCGGCGTTCCATACACCCTAGAAGAGTGCTTTTATCGGTATAAAAACCTTTCCACTCATTCCGCGGTAAAACTTTTTTATCAGCTAGTATAGCGTAAAGGCCGTAACAGCCGTGGGCTTTGGAAAAAATCAGACGGTCTCTCTCTTCCCACAAGGGATCTTTTTCTTTGTAATCCATTATATGGTAATAGAGAGTAACGAGTATATCTACGCAGGATAACGACGGGGCGATATGGCCGGCGCCGTTTCTGACCGAAACAGTTATGACGTCTTTTCTTATACTATCGGCTTTTTCTTTTAAAAAATCAATTTTATCCATATTCATAATACTTTGGTAACGGTTAGCGCTTTACTTACTTCCCCGCGTAAAACGTCTTAACCTTATCTATAACATAACCTATTTCATCTTCTCTTAAGTGCTGGTGCGCCGGTAAAGTAACAATATTTTTACAATCCTGTTCACATACGGGAAAATCACCATGTTTATAGCCCAGGCTTTCGGCCGCTTTCTGTAGATGCACGGGAATTGGATAATGGATTTTAGCCTCAACACCTTTATCCTGTAAGTACTTTAAGAGCTCATCACGTTGCCTGGCGCGAATAACATAAAGATGAAAAACGTGCCGCACATTCTTGCGCCGCGGCGGAACTTCTATAAATCCCCCTAATACGGACAAAGCTTGATCGTAACGCTTAGCGTTGGCTATACGCTGATTAGTGATAAACTCTACTTCTTTAATAAGGCGGTTCCCGATTACCGCTTGTAAGGTGTCTAACCGCGAGTTGTACCCAAACATGGAAACTTCATCTCTTGTAACCAATCCGTGGTTACGGTATAGACGAAGTTTATCAGCCAATTCAGCCGAACGCGTCACAATCATCCCGCCGTCGCCCCAAACGTTAAGGTTTTTTAAAGGGTGAAGGCTAAAACAAGCCGTACTGCCCCAAGAACCAACGGGTTTGTTATCAACAGCCGCCGAAATCGCCTGGCAAGCGTCTTCGACTAGTATTAGATTGTGTTTCTTGGCGATAGCGGCTATTTTCGGCATATCGGCCGCGTTACCAGTATAATGGACGGGAACTATTGCTTTGGTTTTAGAGGTGATTTTTTCTTCGATCTTATCAGGATCAATCACAAACCCCGCTTCGCTGTCCACAAACACAGGCTTTGCCCCAGCCATAACAATCGCGCCGACTGTGGCGATAAAGGTCATCGGCGTTGTAATAACTTCATCACCGGGGCCAACCCCTAATATCTTAAGAGAAAGAATAAGCGCGTCCGTACCGCTTCCTACGCCGATGGCGTGCGGAATGCCTGTTACTTTCGCGAAACTGGCCTCAAACTCGGATAATTGTTCACCTAAGGTAAAATCACCGCTTTTTACAAAAGTCTTTAAATCGTTAAGATAGGCGGCGATATCGGCAAATTGCCGGTCGAGATACGAAAATGGCACGCGCATTATTTATTCCCCTTTTGTTCATAAAAACTAAAAACACACTGCACAACATACTCTAAATCGCTTTGTGTTAATTCGGGATAAACCGGTAAGCTAAGTATTCTTGATGCCTGTTTCTCGGCGACAGAAAAATCGCCATGTTTATACCCTAAATTTCTTGCCGCCGGCTGCAGATGTATCGATATCGGATAGTGGATTTTCGTCTCGACACCGCGTTCGAACAAAAACTCTTTAAGTTCGTCGCGATAATCGGCACTTATAACAAAAGTGTGGTAAACCGCTTTCTCATATGGTTTATCGGAAGGTAAACTTACCTTTTCCAAGCCAGATAATTTATCCTTATAAAAAGCCGCGTTATCTCTGCGTCTATTTGTCCACTCATTTAAATACTTCAGCTTTACAAGAAGCATTGCCGCCTGAATTGTGTCCAACCTTGAGTTAGAACTCCAGCATACACATTCATCGCGGTTCTTAAAACCGTTGTTACGCAGAACAATAAGTTTGTTATATAGCTGTTCACTGTTAGTCGTTAAAACACCGCCGTCACCGCAGGCGTTTAACGTCTTTAACGGATGCAAACTAAAACAGCCAATGTCACCGAAGGAGCCCACAGGTTTACCTTTATATTCAGCGTAGACCGCTTGCGCGCAGTCTTCAACAACGTAAAGACCGCGTCTTTTAGCGATCTCCATTATAGGATCCATATCAGCCGGCCGGCCGGTAAGATGAACCGGTAATATCGCCCGCGTCCGCGGCGTAATCGCGCCTTCAATTAAAGAAGGATCGATGTTATAATCGTCCGCGACATCAACAAACACGGGCCGCGCGCCCGATAAAACTATCGCGCTTGTGGTAGTCATAAAAGAGTTGCAAACCGTGATTACTTCATCGCCACCGGGGCCTATCCCTAAAGCTTTAAGGGCTAAAATTAAGGCGTCCGTCCCTGAGCTCAGGCCTACCGCATACTTTACGCCGCAAAGTTTGGCAAATTTTTCTTCAAACTCGGCGACTTCCTTGCCAAGAACAAAATGGCCGTGTTCAATAACCTTACCGACAGCTTGCAACAACTCTTCTTTAATAGACATATGCTGTCCGATAATATCCACATAGGGTACTTTTATCTTTGTATTTATATTAGTATTCATCTTAACTTAACTTTCCGCATCGTTTTTATGTTATAATACCGCGGATCAGTCATCGCGTTAGGCACTTTGCCCGCCGAATAAGCGTCAACAAGATCACGCACGGCGTCTTCAATCGTATATCGCGAAACAAATCCTAATTTATTCTTAATCTTTTCTGAAGATATATGGTACGACCGGTTATCATCTGTAGGTACAGTTACAATTTCAACGTCTTTACCGACGACCCCGCGCACGATTTCGGCGATTTCCATAACGCGGTGGTTTTCATACCCGGCGTTAAAAACATTTCCATCAATATCTTCATCAGACCAAACAAGCGACTTCAAATATAAATCAACAACATCGTTAATATGAATGTTAGGCCGCATCTGCTGTCCGCCGAAAACTGTAATCTTCTTATTATTAACAGCGTGGTTAGTTAAAAGATTCACGGTTAAGTCCAATCTTAAGCGCGGCGAATAACCGCATACCGTGGCCGGACGCAAAATTAACCTCGCAAATCCCGCTTTATTCTCATTTAATAACACATCTTCACACATTGCTTTATATTTAGAATAATCAGTCAAAGGTTCTAACGGCAAATCTTCGGTAACATTATCGACTTCTTTAATACCATAGACGCTGGAACTTGATACATAAATAAAACGTGACACACCATTTTCCTTTGATACGTCAACAAGATCTAAAAACGCGTCATAATTAATTGTTTTTGCTAAATCAGGGTCGAGTTCAAAACTGGGATCGTTAGATATGCAAGCTAGATGAATAACCGCCTCATTCCCGGGAATCTCGCGTTCAAGCATTTTTCTGTCGCGGATATCGCCTTTTACCTGAATAAGGTTAGGATGGCCTTTAACACTATCTAAAACATCCTCTCCAAAGATATATAAATCTATCACTTTAACCTGGTATCCTTGATCAAGCAGTTTGGGAACTAAAACAGCTCCCACATAGCCGGCCCCACCCGTCACCAAGATTTTTTTAAATCTTTTCATTTTTTACACCTCGTATTGTGTCTTGAGTATTGAGTAAATATATATATTACACTATGCCCTATGCGCTATGCTCTATGCCTTGCTTTCTACAATACAATCCAGTATACAGTGACATATCGAATGATGCACTACTTCTACAAGGCCATACGACGATTCCGGAACGTAAAAATTTATATCGCCTAAATCGCGCAAGGGATTATCTTGAGAAAATCCCGACAAGGTGATAATATGACAGCCTTTTGACCGGGCGCTGCTTACTCCGTTTATGATATTCTCAGATTTACCGGAGCTGCTAATTGCCAGTATTACATCGTCTTTATCGGAAAACATCTCAATTGGCTTGGCGAACACATGTTTATAGCCATAATCATTGCTGACACAGGTCAAAAGCGAGCTGTCATTAAAAGCCACGGCTTTTATTCCGCCGTTTTTCCAGAAATCGGTAGACATATGGCTGGATATAGCCGCGCTCGCGCCGTTACCGATAAACATAAGTTTATTCCCGGAATTTGCCTGTGTAACAATTAAATTCCCCGCCGCTTCAATCCCCTCATAGAAATCTAATTTGCCAGCCTCTTTTTTCGTGACAACCACGTGATTTAACAATTCAACCAGTCTCTTATAATAACTCTCAGTAAATTCCCGCATTACCCTCTCCTCTTTAAACTAGCGAATATTATTAAAGCTAAATCAAAATGCAAACATCAAAAATCAAAATGACAAACCAAAATGTAAAAAGAATTTACTCTGTTTTTCTCTTCGTGGCTATTTTCTTTTTCAATTTTTACTCTGTCATTTTGCATTTTGACCTTTGATTTTTGATTTCAGTCCAAATAATATTAAATTGTGCAATTACGTAAATCCGCTTCTACTTCAATAGAACATGTATAAACTCAAGCAGCTCGTGCTTCTCAACCGATCTTTTATTGCAAACAATCTGAACCGCCAAAGCGCCCACGGCATTGCCGATAAACGATACCATATCAAGGGGGAATCCTTGCGCGATGCATGGCGCCGTAAAAGCGAAAAAAGCATCGCCGGCGCCCACGGTATCGACCACGCGCGAGGAAAAAATCGGCGTACGGTTAACATTGTTATTTTTATCAACACCTATCGAACCCTTTTTGCCGAGGGTAGTAATGATATAATCGGCGTTTATCGACTCCGAAATCTCTTTTGCCACAATTTCTATATCGGCAAACCTATCCTGGGCCGCCCTTCTTAACTCCGTTTCATCCAAACAGACATAATATGGATTGCGGTATTTGGTAATCATATTAAAACCGGCGTTCGCCGAATTTGTCTGGGTATTCACCGCCACCTTCTTAGATGTTTTTCCGACAATCTCAATCATCTTTCTGGTAATAAAACCGTGGCCGAAATCGGATATTAATATAAGGTCGTATTGAGGCATCACCGTCTCTAAATAAGAAACGACATCTCTCTCGCAATTTTCACTGATATAATTGTCATTTAGATAATTAACCTCGAATAACTTTTGGTTTAAATATTGGTTGAGGTATCTTTTCTTCACAATCGTCGGCCCGTCATCCCGATAAAAGAACTTTGGAATAATATTAGGTTTAAGAGTTCCTAAAATAAACTCTTCTTTCGAATCATCCGTTCCCAGCAAGCTCAATAAGTGCACCTTCTCACAGAGACCGGCTATATGATTGGCTATGGCGAAAGCCCCTCCGGCAAAAACTTCATGGGTTATGTACTTACTGACGACAAGATGAGCTTTGGCTGATTTGCCCATTGACTCGCAATAGTGGTATTCGTCAATTATCCCCTCGCCGATAAGCAAAACTTTCAACTCTCCTAGCCGCTCTAAGCGCCGGCTGATATCTGTAAAACTGTACTTAGCGGCGAAATTTTTGAGGAAACTTTTTGTCTCCCCAGGATATATATCGAGAAATTTATTAATTATTTGTGATGAGCTGAAAGAAAAACCCCTTGTTTCATGAATTTTGCTCCGGCCGAAAAAAAACTCTTTCTCTTCTTCGAATATTTTCTTGTGGACTAGACGATCACGCTCTTTATAGGCTTCTCCTTTGGCAAAAACATCCGGCTGAACCGTCTTTACACACTCAAAAGGAATAGCGTCATCGACCATAGAGACATAATCAACCTGGCTTAAAGAAGCGACGTTCTCCGCCCGCATGTTCTCGGGGAAAACCGGCCTTCCCGGGCCGCGCCGCACGTCTTTATCTTTGATGACAGTAACCACAAGTATATCGCCCTGTTTTTTAGCCGAATTAAGGTGCTGGATAATACCTGGATGAATCAGGTCAAAAATACCGTGGCTTTGCACGATAGTTTTACCTTCTTTTTTAAGCTTTTTTATCTTATCGCCAAGATCATCCAAAAGTAAAATCTTCTTTTTTATTAAATCTTCCATCATTTAAAATATTGATTAATCAACTTGGTTGAAGAAAAAACTATCTCATGAGTAAATTTAATCTCAATCCCCAGTTTTTCTAACACGTTATACTCTTTTTGTAATTTACCGGTCTTATCCTGCAAATTTTCAAATTCCTGCCCTTTAACGTATATATCCGGCCTCAATACCTTTAAAGTCTCCTGGGCCGTGGGCCATTTATTTATCGACACGTAATCGGCACACTCTAAAGCGGCAATGGACTCCGACCGTAAATTTTCATTAAATACCGGGCGTCCCGGCCCTTTATCAACATACTTATCGGGAGTAACGGTTACAACAAGAATATCGCCCATTTTCTTTGCCGCTTGAAAATGCTTTATATGGCCGGGATGCATAAAGTCGAAACAGCCGTGGCAAAAAACAATTTTCTTGCCTTTAATTTTAATTCTTTTTAACTCCTCGGACAACTTATCAAATTCAATTACCTT
>JBDRDG010000005.1:0-11220 GCA_043821045.1 Candidatus Omnitrophota bacterium
AATAAAAATAAAAACCGGCAGGAGAAAAACAATCAGGCTTGCCAATACTACCCTTACACCTTCAACTCCCACTTCAACCTTGTCGCCGCTGTTTAAAGAAAAGTTGCCGCGGCTAATAATCATCGTCGCCTGCGGTTTTGAACATACCGCTTCCATCCGGCAGCATGAACACATGGTCTTTTTATCAAACTTAACAATCAGCTTATCACCTAACACATCCAGGACATCAACTCTATTTTTAATCATCCGCCGCTTAAGCCTTAATTAAGTTTTAGGAACTATCACACTATAGATACATTCGGCTGGGCACTTTTTTTGCGCCTGTTCCTGCGAGGCCGAATCGGCCGCTTTAGCGCGGTCGACTCGGGCCAAATTGCGGTCAAGATAAAAGCCGGCGTTCTCAACCTTGGCGCATAAGCCGCAGCCGATACAGCCGCGGCTGCAGACACGTTTAATATTAACCGCCTTATCGTTATTGTTACAGCCGACATAATACAAAGCCTGGTTATCCTGCAACTCGACAAATTCAAAAAGGCGGCGCGGGCAGGCCGAAATACACCGGCCGCAGGCGATGCATTTCAGGCCATCGACATAAACCTTTTTATTTTCTATTCTTATCGCGCCGACCGGACAGACGGCGACACAGTCATCTAAGCCGATACAGCCAAAACGGCAGTCAATGCCTGAGGAAGCAACAGCCGCCGCCTTACAGCTCATCGGACCAAGGTAAGTATGCGACATCTTCTTTTCACCGGCCGCGGCGCCGCAGAGACAGACAACAATTTTCTTGCCGCTAAGACCGCCGCCGGACGCGACACCTATGATAGCGGCAATTTTCCCGTCCACATCTTTTCCTCCCGGTAAACAGCCGTTGAATATCTTGCCTTCCTTTACTACCGCTTCAGCGAAAACGCGGCAGCCGCTAAAACCGCAAGCGCCGCAGTTAATCCCCGGCAAGGCGGTTAAAACTTCCTCTATGCGCGGATCATCTTTAACTTCCAGAATCTTACTGAAAAAAGCAAGGACTACGGCGAAAATCAAACCGGTTCCGCCGAGAATTTTTATCGACTCAATAATTTCCCGCATATAACCTGAAATGTTTTTACGAGCTTATCAAACCGGAAAAACCCATAAAGATCAAGGCAAGAATACCTGCCGTAATCAGAGTAAGCGGCGCGCCTTTAAAAACAGACGGTATATCGGCATACTCTAACTCCTCCCTTATCCCGGCCATAATCAGCAAAACTAAGGCAAAACCGGCGCCGCCGGAAAAACCGAATATAACCGCTTCAATAAAATTGTAATCTCGCCCGATCATAAATAAGGCCGCCCCTAAAATCGCGCAGTTGGTCGTAATTAAAGGGAGATAAATACCCAGCGATTGATAAAGCGAGTTGGAAAACTTGCGGATAAACATCTCAACCAGCTGGACTAAACAGGCTATGACAAGGATAAAAACAACATATTCCAGAAAGAAAAGACCAAACTTTGCCAGGAAAAAACGGTAAATAATCCAGCTGATGCTCGTAGCGAGAGTCATCACGAAAGTAACCGCCATCCCCATACCGGCGGCCGATTCAATCCTGCCGGAAACCCCCAAAAACGGGCAGATACCCAAAAAATAAGTTAAAACAAGGTTATTAATTAAAACTGTCGATACAAAAATAGCGATTAATTCGTTCATCTCTCTATCCGGTTCATTATCGCGATCATAAAACCCAACACTAAGAAAGCGCCGGCGGGAAGAACCATAACGATTAAAGGGTTGTATGAAGCCGGCATAACGTCCATTCCCAGAAGCTGCCCGAAACCAAATATCTCTCTTACCGCTCCTAAAAGAACCAAGCCCCAGGTAAAACCAACCCCCATGCCTAAGGCGTCTTTTAACGAGGCGAAAACACTCTGTTTTGAGGCAAAAGCCTCACAGCGGCCGAGGATAATACAGTTAACAATAATCAGAGGGACGTAAGGGCCAAGGGCGTCGCTTATTTTGGGAAACTGCGCCTTAAAGAACAAATCGACGATAGTCACAAAAGTGGCGATAATCACCGTGTAGGCGGCAATACGCACCTGGTGCGGGATTATGCGTTTTATAACCGACACGACTAAAGCCGAAAAGAAAAGAACAAATACTACTGCCAGCCCCATGGATAAACCGTTTATCGCCGTAGTCGTAACCGCTAAAGTAGGGCACATTCCTAAAAGCTGGCGCAATACGGGATGTTCTTTCCAAAGGCCGCGGATAAAAACTTTCATTTTAATCTATTATTTTACGCAACTGCTCAATTTCACTGTTTAATATGTTTACTACCGCCTTCGACGAAACAGTCGCGCCGGTAATCGCTCTTATCTGGTTGCTGCTCGAAATTTTATCCTTAGTATATTCGATCTTAGGCGATAAGGACAGACTCTTAAACTGCTCTTTAAACGAAATTTCCCGTATTTTCGCTCCTAACCCCGGCGTCTCAACCGACTCGATAACTTCCATTCCCAAGAGATTGTTTAAATCGGGAGTCATAACGGCCATGATTTTTATTGTCCCGCCGTAGCCCTGGCCCCCGGCCAAAAACCCATATCCCAGTAAAATACCTTCCTTATCAAACAGTTTATATAACTGCCGCTTAGCGATAGAAAAAGGATCAATCCTGTCTGCCGACGGCGCGATAGTAAATAAAGCCTGCTCTACCGCTTCTTTCTGGTTACGCTCTATCTTATCCGCCGCAAACCCGGCAACAATAGAAAGGCATACGGCGCATAAGACGCAAATAAGCGTAAGCACCGATATTATCTTTAAACTACTCTTCATTGGTTTTATTTTACCCTTCCAAAACTCCTGCCTCTAGTAAACCGGTCAATTAACGGCACAAAAGCGTTCATAAAAAGGATTGAATACATCACTCCCTCCGGCAAACCGCTGAAATACCTTATAACCATTATAAGCAACCCGCAGCCGGCGCCGAATATGAACCGGCCGTTTTTGGTGACCGGCGTGGTAACCGGGTCGGTTGCCATAAAAAAAACTCCCAAGATAAAACCGCCGCTGAAAAGATGAAACAAAAAAGACCCGTTTAAGGGATCGCGAATATAAAAGAAAAGGGAGAAAAAAAAAGCTGTAACTATTGTCGCAAGCGGTATACGCCAATCGGCTATTTTTTTTATCAAAAGATATAACCCTCCCATAAGGAGGCAGGCGGCGCTTGTCTCTCCCAAACAGCCGGAGACGTTTCCCCAGAAAAGATTATCAAGCGGCGTAAGGATATGGTCAAATTTTCGCAAAGCTAAGGGTGTAGCTTTAGTAACCGCGTCAAGCGTAAACGGCGATGACCAGCTGGTTAGCATTTTCGGGTAAGCGGCGGCAAGAAAAGCCCGCGCGGCAAGGGCGGGATTGAAGATATTGCTTCCTAATCCCCCGAAAAGATGTTTACATACAGCTATGGCAAACAAAGAACCGAGAATAACCGCATACCAGCTGGTATCCGGCGGCAAGGACATAGCTAACAGTAAAGCGGTAACAACAGCGCTAGCCGTATCTTGTAATGAAACATCTTTTCTTCTCGCTTTCAAGACAATTACCTCCGCCGCTAGACAGCTTAAGACAGCGGTTAGAATAACAACTAACGCCTTTATCCGGAAAAAATAGAAAGAAACCGCCACTGCCGGGACAAGGGCGTAAATCACCCGCGTCATAGCACCGGCTGTGTTAAGTTCCGATTTTTGATGAGGCGAAACGCTAACGGTCAACGGCATACTTCTTACCTATCTTTATGTAATGGACAAGAGGAATTTTAGCCGGGCAGACATACGCGCAGCAGCCGCACTCAATACAATCGTTTATGTAAAAATCAGCGAGTGAGGAAAACTCATCCCGTTTTACTCTTTTTACGTATTCTAAGGGGAAAAGATTCATCGGGCAGTTATCAACACAACGGGCGCAGCGGATACACGGCGACTCAAAACTTGAATCAACCTCGCTTTCTGTCAAGAAGAGAACCCCGCTGGTACCTTTTAAAATCGGGTACTCTACACCATCTAAAGCAAGGCCCATCATCGGCCCGCCATGGACAATTTTATCCGGAGGCTGGTTGAACTCCAAAACTCCTTTATCAAAAATCTCTTTGATTGTCGTGCCGATCTTAAGCCAAAGATTTTTGGGGTTCTTCAGGGCGCCGCCGGCGAAAGTAACCATGCGTTCAATTAAGGGCTTCCCATAATAAACCGCTTCATACACGGCAAACGCCGTAGCCACGTTATGGACAAGACAGGCGACATCAAACGGCAGGCCGCCGGCAGGAACTTTACGCCGCGTAACTTTATATATAAGCTGTTTTTCCGCCCCCTGCGGGTAAAGGCTCTTTAAGACAACCAGCGGTAAAACAGGAAAATCGTACTTTTTAGCGCTGATTAAGCGGCTGGCCAGTTTAACCGCCTGCGGCTTATTCTCTTCAACAGCGATAATAACCTTTTCAGGAGAGAGGATTTTAGCTAAAACAGCTATACCGGCGAAGATACCTTCCAGATTCTCAACCATCAAGCGGTCATCGCAGGCAAGGTAAGGTTCACACTCACATCCGTTTATAATCAGAGTATTGATTTTCTTTGACGGCGACAGCTTAACATGAGCGGGAAAACAAGCGCCGCCCATACCGACTATGCCGCCATCGCGGATAATCTCCCGCAGCTGGCTGCCGGATAAGGCGTCGACATTATCGCGGGAAGAAAATATTTTTTCTTGCGGCTGACACCGGACAGTTATACATTGGGCTGTTCGTAAGACAGGATGAAAATAATCTTCGATATTAAGCACCTTGCCGCCTGACGGGGCGTGTAAGCGCGCCGATATCAGCCCGTCTTCATAAGCGAGCACATCGCCGGTTTTTACCGTATCTCCCGGTTTTACGCAAGCAAGCGAAGGTTTTCCCGTATGCTGCGACAAGGGAAGGCATAATCTTTCGGCAGAAAAAAACCTTTCACTTGCCGTATTGTGTTGAGGATATTTATACTCTTTTACCTTTACCATCCTGATAAATAAAAATAAGGGAAAAAACCAAGCCGATTAGGCATATCGATATTATGACTCTATAGGGGCTAAAGATATCGGCGAAAAAGGCGGCGATAAACATAGCGAGCAAAAGGCCTAAATGGGCGGTAAACTCCAGGCCGCTGAATATCCTCCCTAACAGCTGCTGGTCGCTTTCACGGTGGATAAGGCTGTTTACACCGATGAATAAGGGGGAAATGATCAGGCCGAAAAGAAACGAAAGCAAGACAGCGTATAAGGAATCGGGGTAGGCCTTTAAAAAAACGGTAAAAAACATCAAGAATATTGAAGCGATTAAAGTCGCGGCGTTGATTACTTTCTTTACGTTAAACTTGTCGGCAATCCTTCCGTACACTAAAGAACCCAAGAAAATTCCGCCGCCTAATGCCACAGCCATAAAACCTAAATCTTTTGTCAATGAGCCGAGTGTGTTCTGGACAAAACGCATGAATATTATTGAAACCGCGCCTATATAGGAGTATAAAAAGAAAAAGGCGCGGAAGGCGTAACGCGTTTCATCGGAATTAAATATATACTTTATCCCCTCATGGAGTTCCCAGAGAAAAGACTGTTTAACCTTATTTACGGCATCTTTTCCTATGTGAATAATATCCTCCATAACAAACCTGCCCTTTTCCTCTTTACGTATAAATAAGATCGCTAATCCCGAAACGAGGAAAGTAAAACCGTCAATAACAAAGGCCGTCTTAACACCGCAACTTTCCACAATAATCCCGCCTAAACCCACGCCAAAGATTGCCGCTACCGTTGCCGTTACCGAAATTAAGCTGTTAGCCATAAAAATCTCGTCTTTACTGATTATCCGGGGAACAAAGGCCATTTTTGCCGGGATAAAAAAGCGCCCTACGGTAAACGATAGAAAAATAAGGATATAAATCAAAAAAGGAAAATGCATCTTAAAAACGGATAAGGGTATTAAGAAAATGCAGGCGCTCCTTATGAGGTCGGAAATATACATTGTTTTTCGCTTGCTCCAGCGGTCGACATAAACACCGGATATGGGAGAAAAAACAAGTACCGGTATTATCGTCATACTGAGAGTAAAGGCCAGCTTTGAGGAAGATTGGTAGATATTAGAGGCAAAGCCGATTAAGGCAATCTGGGTAAGGCGGTCGCCGAACTGGGAAACAACCTGGCCGAACCAGAGGAAAAAGAAATTACGCCGTTTTAATATCTTGAAGTAGGATAAGAACATCTTTACTTACAAACATTCAATCCACGTGCCAGAGAAGAAATGGACCGGAGCGGATTCGAACCGCCGACCCCTACGTTGCGAACGTAGTATTCTCCCAGCTGAACTACCGGCCCATTCACTTAACCGTAAACTATGTTACAAAACAACAGCGATTATCCGCGCCTGATCATCGGAAGCAATCAACTTATTTCCTTGTATTAACTTGCCTGCCGCCAAGTTGATTGTCTCCCAGCTGAACTACCGGCCCATCCACCCGTGTGCTGTCTAATCTGTAATGTTTCATGTTTAATGTGAATATTTACACAACACATTACACATTTAACACTACACAGATATATCCCTATTACACAACAATCAGCACGCCTTAGTAAAAATAGAAAAATACACGCAGTTTAGCTGTGCATATTATTAATAAGTATTTATAATACTAAATAAAGACTAGGGGGTCAAGGTAATTTATCGCGGAGTCTCTCTATTCCTCTGAACGACCGTCAATACATTAAATAATTACCCTTTTATCAAAAAGTTATCTTATGGAGTGGGAAGGCGAGGAAACAATCATGTGCGTAGGCAGCCAGACTATGGGGTTTTTACGGATATGGTGGTCTTTCGCTATATCGTACTTCAACTGTAAACTGCTCACAATCACGCCGTTTCGATCGTTCAAAGAAAAACTAAAGGGCGGATCCACTGTTAGTATACGCTCGGTAAGAACCTTATTCGCGACATTACAAACATCATAACTGCCGCCATAAGTCCAGTCACTGCAGAAATTTAAAGTGTTTGTACCGCTATTATATGTGTAAAGGACATATTTAGGTGAACCTATGCCTTGGCGCATAATCAGCTTGTCAGCAGTAACTACTTCTATACCCGGATCGTTTATATCACCGACAGCGCGCAGGACGTTTTTGGCCAAATGTTCGAGGACAAAGGTCATCTCGTTGAGAATATTAGCCCGTTTTCGCGACGATTCGAAAAACCCGCTGACGCTAAATTCCATAGATGACGCGGCAAGAATTATTACGAGTAACATAATAATCGCCGCGATCATTTCAACTAAACTTAAACCCGATCTTCTCATTGCCAACGTATATTAATCACTACCTCGCGAAAATCACCGGAAGGACCGTCGGTAACACTATAAGTGCTCGTCGAATAATTTATTGGTTCCCCCGGCGACAAATCAGGCGGAGGATCCGGTAGAGTAATCGCCCGTTCCACGCCATCATTACAAGCAAGAGGGTTATTACCGCAATCACCCCATATATCGGCGCTGACATAATTATTCCAAGCGGAAAAATATTTACGGGCTAAATTCACGGCAATCAGACGCCGTTCCGACCGGTTGACATATTGTCTTACCCCGACAACGGAAACTAACAGGCCGCTCGCGACAGTAAGCAATAAAATCGCTCCGACGAGTATCTCGATAAGGCCAAAACTTTCTCTCTTTTTAAACATAACTCACAAGACGCGCGGCTAAAGGCTCTTTTTTACCGCGCCGTCGACATGGCATAAATCAACCCTTCGACTTTCCCCGGCCGAAAGACAGGACTATGCGCTCAGAGTTGTCCCTCGCCATTGCTTGTGATCCTGAGCTTATCGAAGGGATACTTAAGCGCCGCTTTTTTACCTCGCCATTTATGGCGAGGTTTGACGGCGTAGAAGTATCAAGGAACAGAACAGGGATCGGTTGAATAAACAGCTTCTTGATCGCCGTTATTGAAAATAAAATAAAACCCGTCGCTATGTCCGGCCTCGACGCAAAAATTATCGTTTCCCGCGTTTGTCACGACTTTATATTCCCAGGGAGTCGCGGCGTCATCGGGTAAATCTAAATTTAAAGCCTGATTACAGCCGCCGGTATCGGTACACGCATAATACAGGCCGTCGGACTCTAAACTGTACATCTGTTCGGCCTGACCGATTAAAGCAAGCATAGCCTTAGCTTCTTTTTCACGGCTAAGCTCGATGCTCCGTCGAAAAAAAGGCAAGGCGATAACGGCTAATATCGTAATAATTAGAACAACAACGATTAATTCGGTCAATGTATATATCTTTTTCAAAACAACACTACCCTTTCGCATTTAAATTTTCCCGCGAGGGAGATTTTGTTTATATAAAAAAGACAGCTTTAACATTCCGACGGCTCTGAACAGCCGCTGGGGAAAGTACCCGCCGCGTCAAGGCAGTCATTAATAATAAACTTCCGGCGATCAGCGCTGTTTACGGCCGCGGCGCAGAACTCACTGCCGCTGGAGTAAGGCGCGACACTGTAACTCCAACCGCCATCCACGGGGAGTTCAAAATGTAAAGAAGAGTTGCGGTCAAAGGTAACGGCGCAGGCCGCATATATACCGGTCTTTAACCGATTCATTTCTTCTGGCTGAACGATTAACGAAAGTATGCTTTTCGCGCCAGTCTCACTAGAATTGTCTTTGGCTTTTTGAAATAAAGGGACGGTGATAATCACGAGGATTAAAAGGATAAGCATGCAAATAGTAAGCTCCATTAAGGGATAGCTTCTACGCACGGTTTGTTTTATTGAAATAAAACGTTACCTCGCAAGGACAAAAAAAGCGCCTTCTCTTCCTAATCCTGGCAATCATCTTCTTTATGCTTTCAAATTGCCCCGCTTTAAAATTAAAAAACTAGGTTGAAAAACGAAGGCGGTTATATAAATTAACCGCCGCCGGGTGCTACGTTCCTGACCATGTATAACCAGGAGGACAGTCAGCCGCCGCGGTGGCTACACACTCTATCGTTCCTCCTTCCGTAATTCTTAAAGTATACTGTTCAAATTTACTCGTATTTAAATCTTGGAGGCTCCGCTTAACAGAAGCAAGATTAGCTATAGTACCGGTAAGTGTAGGAGCATCAAAATATTTGAGAGTAGTCACGTCTACATCTAGATCAGCCGTACTCGTTGTATATACACCATGTTCTACGTTGTATCTTACCTGGGCTCGACGTAACGTCCCTATAACAGACGCCCCTTCTGAAGAACGCGCTCTTTCCGCTACGTTAAAAAACTGCGGGATCGCGATAGAAGCCAGGATAGCAATTATTATAACGACTACCAGCAACTCTAAAAGTGTAAACCCTTTCTTCATACACACCTCCTTTTTATTGATACAAACGAATCAAGCCATTTATAATGTAACATATCTATCATAAGAAATCAATAGTTTAATTTATATAGCAATAAATAACTTTTATAAACTAATAATCTTACGCTATTATCCTCCTAAGGTAGACAGTTGGAAAATAGGCAAAAAGAGAGAAATAACAACTACTCCGATGACCACGCCAAGGACAAGAATTAGGATCGGCTCAAACAAGGAAAGCAACTGGCTGATACGCGTATTTAACTCCTTCTGGTAATGTATTGATACCTTCTCAAACATCTCCGATAAATTCCCGGCTTCTTCGCCGATCCTTACGACTTCCGCGATAAGCGGCGGGAAAAAAACAATTTTCTCAACCTCTCCCGAAAGAGATTTGCCGGTTCTCACCTTTTCCCTCAACTCCTCAATGCTTTTGGCGACGACAGAATTGCCGATGTTACGCGATATGACGTCCAGCGAATAGACAATCGGCACGCCGCTGTTAAGGAGTATATAGGCGGTGGCGCAAAAGCGCTCGACAATAGAGATCAATGTCAATTTGTTTATAATCGGCGTGAACAAAGCTAAATCATCGAGAAAGTTCTGGCCGGTTTTAGTACTTTTAAATTTTATAAAAATGACCGCCAGGCCGATCGCTAAACCAATGAGAAGGAGAAAGTGATGATCGATAAAATTGCTGATATTACACATAACCTGCGTAATTAAAGGAAGGGTAATGTCAAACGACTGAAAAATTTCGCTGAAACGCGGCAGGATAAACTTAAAGAATATGATCATAGCGATAAAAGCGAAAGCTAATACTACGGCGGGATAAATCAGGGCGCTTTTTACCTTTGTTTCGAAATCAAGGCGCCGTTCAATGTAATCAGCCAATCCCTCCAAGACAACGGGAAGATTGCCGGAAGCCTCGCCAACTTCAATCAGCCCGGTCCAAATAGCAGAAAACACTTTGGGATATTTTAGAATAGACTCGCTTAACGATAAGCCGTTCTTTATATGTTCGGCGATTTCATTCGCAACTTTCGCTAACCGCACGCTCTCGCTCTGGCGCGATATTATCTCAAGACTCTTAAGAAGAGGTATGCCGGCCGATAAGGATATGGCGAGATGGCGCGAAAAAAAGCACATGTCAACCTTAGTGATCCGGCTATGACGGCCCTGGTGGTAACGGATTGAACGGAAGGATGTACCGGAAAGAAATCTTTTAAAAAGGCTCTCTTTACCTTTCTCAAGGTCGGTTATGGAAATAATCGTAAGATCCTGAGCGCGTAATTCTCTTACAAGCTCTTCTTTAGAATCAACTTCTTTTATATCCCTTATCGTTTCGCCGCGCGGGGTTTTTACAGCATAACTATATAACGGCATGGCTGGCCTTTCTTTGCAAAGTATAGATTATTATGTTAGTTTTCGCTTTACTCCTAGCTTCGCAGCGATAATCTTCCTTCACTTTCATATTAAAGTTTAAAAACATCGGCTTCCTGCTCAGGAAAATGGAATTCACCCGGCCTAAAGTTTCTGCTTAGTAGAATGAAGCTCTGCGGCCTCATGGTTCGACTCCGCTCACCATCTTTCGAAAAGTTTAAACTCCTTAAAGACGCGGGCTTGAACATATTGAATAACCAAACCATCCTGAGCATGTCGAAGGACAGCCGCAGTATCTTTTCTTACGGGCTTTGGCAGCACGGCTTGTCCCAACCACAATACGAAGTATTGCGTCCCCGCTCCATCCCCACCCTTACCAAGCCGGGTATTGCGCGTCGGGATAAAAAAGTACAAGCAAATTTTTTAGGTAACCCCGCCACGAGGAATTTCACACTGTGAAATTCCCGGGACTT
>JBDRDG010000006.1:0-5282 GCA_043821045.1 Candidatus Omnitrophota bacterium
GATAGCGTGTAGCGTATAGGGTGGAGATTAGAATAATATCAAATAAGTAAAAAGACGGGGAAGGCGATGAGGAAAGCAAAAAATATGTACGGTGTGTTGGAAGAAAAAATCGATAGCAAACAGGCTAAGATTTGTGTCCTCGGTATGGGGTATGTGGGATTACCTCTCGGCGTAGCCTTGGCGGCAAAGAATTTCTTTGTTTACGGTTTTGACACAAACAGTTCGCGCGTAGATAAGTTGAGGAAAGGCGAACAGTATATAATTGACATTGATTCCAAGGATGTTCTCGTTTTAATTAAAAGAAAAAGATTTTTTCCGACTACCAAAGAGGGTGTTTTGAAAGAAGCCGACGTTATAATTATATGCGTGCCGACGCCATTACGAAGAGTCAAAGTTCCCGATATATCTTATGTGGTCAAAGCGAGCAAGATGGTAGGCAAAAACTTAAGAAAAGGCCATTTGGTTATTCTGGAAAGTACTTCTTATCCCGGTACTACCCGGGATGTGCTTATGCCTTTCCTGGCCAAATCCGGTTTAAAAGAGGGCAAAGATTATTTTCTCTGTTTTTCTCCCGAGAGGGTTAATCCGGGAGATAAAAAGTTTCCTTTGACAAAAATACCGAAAATCGTTGGCGGAATATCCCGCCAAGCCGGCCTGCTGGCTAAAGAATTATACGGCCAGATTATCGACAAAGTTTTTTTAACAGCCAATCCTGAGGTGGCTGAGACTTCCAAATTGTTAGAAAATACTTTCAGGCTTGTTAATATAGCTTTGGCTAACGAGTTTTCTATTGTTTGCAATAAGTTAGGCATAAGTATATGGGAAGTAATCGAGGCGGCAAAAACAAAACCTTTTGGCTTCATGCCTTTTTATCCCGGCCCCGGTGTCGGCGGGCACTGTCTGCCCTGTGATCCTTTATACTTATCATGGAAGGCAAAGAAATTAGGTTTTAAAACCAAAATGATCGACCTTGCTTCTTATATAAATCACTACATGCCCGGTTACGTTGTCGAACGCCTGCGGGATTTACTGGCAAGGCAGAGTAAGAATATGAAAGGGAAAAAGATTTTGATCCTCGGGGTTACTTATAAAAAGAATGTTAAAGATTTACGCGAGTCATCGGCTCTGGATGTTATTGATCAATTATTAAAAGAAAAGGCCGAGGTTGATTATTTCGATCCTTTAATTCCTTTCCTTAAGATTAACGGTATTGATTTAAAATTAATTCCTTTAACAAGAGAGAATTTAAGCAAGTACGATTGTGCCGTTGTAATTACAGACCACTCCGATATAAACTATCAATTTATCCGAAGACATTCCCGGCTTATATTTGACACGCGAAATATATACAAGAAAGATTATAATAATGTTAAAAAGATTTAATCGGATTTCACTGCTTTAAACGAGGATGCTTTTTTAGCTTCAGAGGAGGATGCTAATGGCCGAGAGCGAGTTAAAAAACAAAAAAATATTAGTGACCGGCGGGGCGGGTTTTATCGGTTCTCACATTGCAGAGAAGCTTGTTAGAAGCGGTGTGGAAGTCGTAGTCATCGACAATCTAGTTTCCGGTAAACTCGCGAACATAGAACATATAAAGAACGATATAATCTTTATCGAAAAAGATTTAAGGGACGATAGCGCTTTAGAGCAAGCTTTATACGGGGTTGATTATGTTTGTCATCAGGCGGCTTTGCGGAGCGTGCCTAAATCAGTAAACAGGCCGTGGGATTATAATGATGTTAACGTTAACGGGTCATTGAAACTTTTTCTTAAGGAGCGAGAGAAAGGAATAAAGAGGATTATCTGCGCCTCCTCTAGTTCGGTATATGGTGACCGGGAAGATTTTCCCGAGAAAGAGGGTGATTTTTTAAACCCGATTTCTCCTTATGCCGCGACTAAATTGATTGTCGAACATTATGCCGGTGTTTTCAACCGGCTTTACGGGATGGAAATTGTGAATTTACGCTATTTTAACGTGTTCGGGCAGCGCCAGTCGCTCGATGATGATTACGCTGTTGTTGTTCCCAAATTTATCACCTGTTTACTAAACAATCAAAGCCCTCCCATATACGGAGACGGAGAGCAGCAAAGAGATTTTACCTACATTGATAATGTCGTCGATATAAATATACACTGTCTGGCAAAATGCAATATTCAAGGGGATGTTTTTAATGTAGCCTGCGGTGAGCCGTATTCGGTTAACGCTCTTTTTAATATTTTAAAAAAGATTATTGGCAGTAATAGCGAGCCTCAATATTGCCCGCCGCGTCCCGGCGATGTAAGAAAAACGCATGCCGATATCAGCAAAGCAAGACAAATATTAGATTGGCAGCCGAAAGTTAGATTCGAGGAGGGGATTGAGCGCACAGTTGCATGGTTTCGCAAACAGAATAGCCTTGAGTCGTGAGCCGTGTGTCTTGAGTAGATTAACATGGCATCTAGAATTAAGAGTTTTAGAGATTTAATCATTTGGCAAGAGAGCATTAAATTAGTAGAAGAAATTTATAGGCTAACAAAGGATTTTCCCAAAGATGAACAGTATGCTTTGCTTTGACACAGCAAATTAGAAGATCCGTTATTTCTATACCATCGAATATCGCGGAGGGGTTTAGAAGAAAATATAGCAAGGAGTATAAGCAATTTCTTCATATAGCTTTAGGCTCGTGTGCAGAGTTAGAAACGCAAGTTGTTATCGCAAACAGATTGAAATGTTTATGTGAAGGTGATCAAGGCAGGATGGTTGATTTAATTAACTATATTTGTAAAATGATTGTGAACTTAGTTAAAAAGTTATAATAAACTCAAGACTAGAGACTCACGACACAAGACTCAATCCCCAAGACTAAACAAGGAGTAAAAAAGTGAATATATTAATAACCGGCGGGGCGGGATTTATCGGTTCGCATCTCTGTAAGCGTTTGGTTAACCATGGCAATTTGGTTATGTGCGTGGATAATTTTATAACCGGTTCTAAAGATAATGTCGAAGAGTTGCTTGGCAACAATCGTTTTAAACTAATCGAACATGATATATCCAATCCCATATATGTGATGGAAGATCTAGATTGGGTTTTGCATCTTGCCTCGTTAGCTTCACCTAAGTATTACCTAAAATATCCGATAAAAACCATAAAAAGCGGCCTCCTCGGGACGCACAATTGTTTGGGTTTGGCGAAAAATAAATCTGCGAGATTTCTTTTAACTTCTACGTCTGAGGTTTATGGCGACCCTGATATCCATCCTCAGGTTGAAGAGTATAACGGCAACGTAAGTGCGGTTGGCCCGCGTTCTTGTTATGACGAGTCCAAACGGGCGGCGGAAAGTTTAACTTACGCTTACATGCGCCAGCACGGCTTGGATGTAAGGGTCGTGCGCATATTTAATACTTACGGTGAGAATATGAAGCCGGACGACGGCAGGGTTGTTTCTAATTTTATTGTCCAGGCGTTAAGCAATAATCCGGTTACCGTCTACGGCGAAGGTGAACAAACGCGCTCTTTTTGTTATATCGATGACATGGTGCGCGGTATCTTAAAAATGATGGAAGTTGATTATAAACTGCCGGTAAATTTAGGTAATCCGGTTGAATTTAGCATGCGATGTCTGGCTAAGGAGGTTTTAAAATTAACAAAGTCAAAATCAAAAATTGTATACTTACCTTTGCCGGAAGACGACCCTAAAAAAAGGAAACCGGATATCAGTAAAGCCAAAGAAATATTGGGATGGCAGCCGCGGGTCGGTTTGGAAGAAGGTTTAAAGAAAACGATAAATTATTTTTCTGAGAAAATGAATAAATAGGAATTAGCGGGAAGTCGTTCGTCTTTGGTTAATTACCGCAAGGATAAAATGAACCAAGATAATATGAGTTATTACCTATAATGGAGAAAGAAATAAAACACAACATACCGCTCCTTGATTTAAAAAGAGAGTATAAATTTCTCAAGAAAGATATTGATTGCCAGTTGAAAACGTGTTTTTTGACCCAGAAATGGGTCATGGGTAATAAACTGGCTGAATTTGAGCGGAAGGCGGCGGATTATTTAGGCGCGAAATTTGCCGTCGGGGTTGGCTCCGGTACTGACGCCTTAATTCTTAGCCTGCGCGCTTTGGCATTCAATAAATACGGCAAAGTTTGTTTTAATCAAAAAGATGAGGTGATTACCACGCCGTTTACTTTTATCGCTACGGCGGAGGCAATAATGCGCGCGGGCGCTACGCCGGTATTTACCGATATTAATCCCGATACCTTCAATATAGACCCTTTTAGCATGAAAAAAGCCGTTAATAAGAATACGGTTGGAATAATCCCTGTGCATCTTTTTGGCTTGCCTTGTCAAATGGAGGAGATAGCGCGTATAGCGAAGGCAAACTCTCTTTTTGTTATAGAAGATTGCGCCCAAGCTTTTGGCAGTATATATAAAGAGAGAAAAGTCGGTACACTGGGCGACGCCGGCGCTTTTAGTTTTTTCCCGTCAAAAAACATAGGGTGTTACGGTGACGGAGGCATGATTACCACAAATGACAGTAAGACAGCAGAGTTGGTTAGAGCCTTAAGAGATCATGGTCAAAAGCGAATGTATAATGCCGATTTTATCGGGTATAATTCCCGTCTCGATTCCATTCAGGCGGCTGTCCTTTTGGCAAAGCTAAAATATACCGATAGATTTAACGCCTTAAGAGTAAAAGCGGCTCAAAAATACAACCAAGGATTAAATAATATCAAGCAAATCCAAATATCCAGTAATATACTCACGACACACGACACACGCGACCAACGGGAGTCCCGAGTGACTTGTAGTGAGCGAAGTCGAACTAAATCGAGGGAACTCACGACTAATTATAGGCATGTTTATCATCTTTATACTATAAAGGTGCTTTCCAGACGTAATCAGCTCCTTAATTACCTTAACTTCAATGGTATCAGCGCGCGGATATATTATCCTTGCCTTCTTAGCCATATGAAAGCATTCAAGCGGGCTAAGGTTAGCGGCACTATTGAGAACGCAAGCAAAATCCTGCCACAAATATTAACTTTACCCATACATCCATTCCTAAAAGACAGAGAAATCGCCTTTATAATAAGGCATATTTATCGTTTTTTTGCCGGCGGTAAATAATCGCTATGTTTTTCTTGACAGAAGAACGATTAGCGTTACAATATTGTTCAATGATTGAACACTTGTCAGTCTCCCGAATATCTGAATTGGAAAAAGAAGATGTTTTTTCTGTCTTGTCAGAAATCGATAAATATCCTTATTTAACCCAGCGTAAACTCTCCAGCAG
>JBDRDG010000007.1:0-9413 GCA_043821045.1 Candidatus Omnitrophota bacterium
CGCTATTCTCGATGAGATTAAACAGCTGGGAGAAAAGGAGAAGATCAAAGAACACGCGGTTTTGGGAAACAGACAGGTTCTTGAGGCGGCCAGTAACAGAGTCAAACATGCGCGGGCAGGTTTAGAGGAGTCAAACGGCGGTATAATTTCGCTTAATTCCCAGATAGAGAACAATTTGAGCCATATCGCAATAAATAATCAGAGGATAGAGGAGATCGATTCGCGCCGCGACAATTTGGCCGCTTCCATTGAGGATGCTAAAAAGCGCCTTAGCCTCCAGAGGGAGCGCATAGAAAAAGAAAAGAAGGAAGCCTTTTCTTTAGATGAAGCAATGGTTCGTCTAAAAGAGGAGATAAGGCTGGCGCATGAGGCGGCGGTAAATAAGGCCGGCCAAAGCCATGAGGCTAAACAGGGTATTGAGGCGGCGAAAGAGAAAATTTTAACTTGCGAAGGCAAACGCGTAGAGGTAAACAACGGGCTGATTGAGCTGGGGGCGCATTTAAAGAATATTTTGGCGCGGCAAAGGCGCCTTAAGCTGGATAAGGAGAAGATGGACGACTATCTTAAAGAAAGCCGGCAGGTGTACGGCAGTATGGAAAGCGGCGTGGCCCAGCTTGAGGAAGAATTTTCTCTTCTTAAACAGCAGAAAGGCAGTTTAAGTTCGCAGGCAAAAGATATCGATAAGGAGGTTGAAAGATTAAACGCCGATATCCTCGATAAAGAGAAGGCCCTTGTCGAGATGAACTCTTGCCTTGATCTCCTGCGAGACTTGAAAATTAAATACGAAGAGTTCCCCGTTCAAAAGAAGATAAGGATTATCTTTGATGAGAAGCCGGGCAAAATAAATAAACTCATCGCTTCTCTGCGCGATGCGGAGTTTTCTGAGGTTAACGAGGAAGGGAATTTAAGGTACGCGACGGAAGTGGAAGCGAAAATTATTTCCCTGCCGGAAGAGGAGCTGGTGAATAAGATAGACGCTACAACCGCCGAATTGGAACGGCTGCGCGGACATAGACAAGAGTATAAAAATAAACAACTTCTGCTCCTTCAGCAAATAGATGAGGAAGAAAGCGTCCTTTCCCAGAAGGAAAAATTCCTGGCGGAGAAATCGCAGGAGAAGGAGAGTCTTAGCGACGCCCTCAGGCGCTGTCAAGACGAGTATAACTTAGTAGAGGAAGAGCTGGCACAATGTTTGAAAGAGATAGAAGATTTAGAGGCTACAAAAGCTCTCCAGGAAGATGATCTGGGTAAGCTCGCGGAAGCTTTGGCCTTGGCAAAGGAGGCTCTTGATAAGGAGCAGGTTAACCTTTCCCTTTACGCCGAAGAGATTAATCAGTTGAAGATAGATATCGCTAAAAAAGATGCGCGGATAAAAGCCGTTGATGAGCAGAAAGAAGCTTTGTTTGCCAAAGTAAGCCTTCTTGAAGAGGAAGGAAACAATTTAACCCTTAGCTTGGCTTCTTTTGAACAAGAAAAAGAAGCGGTTAAATCACGCCAGGAGAAATTAAAAGAAGAGTGCGGGATTCTGACGGAAAAAAACCGCAAGGAGAAAGAGAGCCTCGATGAGGTATCTAAGTTAAAAGAGAAGTACGAAAAGAGTCTTGCCGCGGCAGAAGGAGAAGTCGTTAAAATCGGCGGATTAATCAGCCAGGAGGAGAAGGATCTTGAGGACATAAGGGGAGAAATTTATAATAGGCGTCTTGAAGTGCAGAAAATGGAGTTTGAGAAGACAAAAGTCGTCGATTACCTAAAACAGGTGTACAACATCGATTTTAGCCGGGATGAAATAGAGTCTTTCGATGAGACCCGGGAATCTTTAGATGCCGATAAGGAGCAATTTAAGAAGAAGATTGACTCTTTAGGAGAGGTTAACCTTGTCGCTATTGAGGAGTTCGATGATTTAAACAAACGCTTTGAGTTTCTCAACTCCCAGAAAGAAGATATGCTCGCCTCCCAGGAGAGCTTGCGGCGGGCGATTAGCAAGATAAACCGCACGTCAAAAGAAGTCTTCTTGGAAGTTTTCGCTAAGATTGAAGAGGAGTTTAAGAAATATTTCCGTCTCCTTTTCGGCGGCGGCAGGGCCCAGCTTATACTCCTTGATAGAGACAACGTTCTTGATTCCGGCGTGGAAATTGAAGTCCAGCCGCCGGGCAAGAAGTTGCAAAGCGTTTCTTTGCTTTCCGGCGGAGAGAAGGCTCTTACCGCCATCGCCCTTATTTTTGCCATTTTTAAGGTCCGGCCTTCGCCGCTTTGCGTCCTCGATGAAATCGACGCCCCTTTAGACGAAGCCAACGTTGACCGTTTCAACCGTCTCCTTAAAGAGTTTTCGCCCACCGCCCAGTTTATCATCATTACTCACAACAAAAAGACGATGAGCAGAGCCGACGTCCTCTACGGCGTAACCATGCAGGAGAAAGGAATCTCCAAGCTGGTATCGGTACGCTTCGCCGAAGAGACAGTTGCCAGTTAATTCTTTTGTCCGTTCAAGGACAATTAACAGAGACAAAAACATACCGCAGATAAATTTCCTTAGAAATCTTTTTGCCGAGAAGGTTGTTTATATGAGGACGTTTTTGTATATGTGAGCAAGGTCTTTTATAGGCATAACTCATTCACGATTGACAACCAATAATGGAGTGATATAAAGCGATTAACTCGATTTGAAAGACAACTCTTTCCTATTTAATAACTCTAATTTTTTAATCGTCAAGCAGAAATCCCCGGCGTTCACACCGGGGATGAATGCGGGCGATTTAGGTGAAACCTCGGGCTTTTCCGCTTTCCTGTATTTATATAATGGCGTAGCGGGATCCCGATATTCCGGGGTAGCCCGAGGATGTTCATTAGAGGGAAGTAGAGAAGATCAAGCATTTTAAGCCGCGGTAGTTTTTTTTAGGTATGGATGCTTAAGCGATGACGACTTTGTTTTTGCCTTCCCCTTTTGCCCGGTAGAGGGCTAAATCGGCCTTTCGGATTAAACCATCTTTTTTATCGGCATCGCCCGGGAAGCAGGATACGCCGATGCTTACGGTGAAAAAACGGCCGAGGATTTCTTTCTGCTCTACGGCGCGGCGTATGCGTTCGGCAATAGAAGAGGCTTCTTCTTTAAAGGTATGAGGCAAAATAAGCGAGAACTCTTCGCCACCGTAACGGCAGATAACGTCGCGCTTACGCGAGAGGTTTTGCAGCGTATTAGCTATCTGTTTTAAGGCTTCATCGCCGGCCTGATGGCCGAAGGCATCGTTAAAGTTTTTGAAGTTATCAAGATCAAGCATCAATATCGAAACCGCGCCTTTGTTGGTCTGGGCGTTTATTATTTCTTCATCGAGTTTATATTGGAAGTAGCCGTAGTTCCAAAGGGAAGTAAGCGTGTCTTTATGGGCCTGGTTAAGGGTGTGTTCGAAGGTTTTCGAATTCTCTATCGCGCCGGCGGCCTGGCTGATAAACATCGTTAATATCCGGATGCTTTCTTCGCTGATCGGCCGTTTGGTTATGTAGTTATCGACAATAATTGTTCCCAAAGGTTCTTTTTTCGACACAAGGGGGGCGATAACAAAATCGTTCAGGCGCATTTTAGTCACTACGGGGTCGTTCTTATATGTTTTGTTGTCGGCTTTTATATACATCGGGATGAATTCGTATAATGTTTCATAGAGTAAGCCGGCTTTTTCATTAAGAGGAAATTCTAATGAACGGGTTAATTCCATGAGCTTATGGCGTATCTGGCCGCGCTTTATTCGGTTATAAGTTTCGATTAAGGCGTAGAGGTCCA
The DNA here is from genome assembly GCA_043821045.1 of Candidatus Omnitrophota bacterium. Taxonomy (GTDB): domain Bacteria; phylum Omnitrophota; class Gorgyraeia; order Duberdicusellales; family 4484-171; genus JBDRDG01. Next base: position 3,773 of record JBDRDG010000007.1, read on the forward strand.
TTTTCTGGTCTTCAATCAAACTCCATATTTTGTTTGCTTCTTCGGTATCAATCGGCCCGATTCCCATAAAGCCTTGAATAATATTTTTTGGCCGGTCGATGAGAAAAAGAAGCGCCCGGTTAAAGCCCAGGCCCTGCTGCGCGGTGAGGCCGGTTAAGATTATGTAGGCTATTTCATCAAGACGCAGGGTCGTGCGCATTGCCTGAGTAAGCTCGTAGAAGACGTAGAATTGCGAGCGTATTTTCTCCAGTTCTTCTTTTAAACTCTTTATTTCGTCCAAATATTTTTTTTCTTCCACAGGCATACCTTTTTAATACCATATTCTTTCGGGAAAGTCAAACTGTTATTGATATTGGAGTTTTTCTAAAGAATTTTTGCGGGGAAACTCTCACGATTTCAAAATAAAAATGTGAAGATCAAAGATCAACATAACATATCAAAATGTAAAAAGGTGCGAATCTTGTTGATCTTATGTCATAAAATCCTTTTTGAATTTTTCTTTGTCATTTTGCATTTTGATCTTTGATTTTTGATTTGCATTTTACTATCTTCTGATAATCCAGCCTGTTAGACAAATTCACGCCAGGATGCGTTTTGCCTTCTTTGGCGGGCGAAAAACGGTAAAAAATCGGCGGAAAAATAAGCCTTATGAGAGGGGTTTATTTAAGCCCGCCATTGGCGAAAAGGAGAGTTTGTAACCGGATAATTATCAGCCAGATATAAATGTGTAAACGTTTTCTTGACATTTCAAATTTGATATGTTATATACTAACTAACCACTTAAACCAGAGGCTATTTTAGGAAAGTGAGCCGTTTAGTTAAAAGTGGCACCTTTCTCTTTTTATGATAAGTTTTCAAAGATACCGATTCCGGCAAGTTCTTGCTCGATTCACGGCGGGAAAATAAGACAGTAAATGGTTTCCCTTCTCATTCATCCATATTTCTTAATGCCCGGCTTCTTGCCAAAGACCATCATTGCTTATCGAAGAGGATGACAGTTGTACAAGAGGGATTTTTTGGTATAAACATAAAAATCTGTCAAAAATTTAGTTAAACGGAGAGAGATATGAAGCTGAAAGATATTTATCAAGAGGTGATAAGAAGGGGTATCGAGGCTGATCCCCGCGGCAAAAAAGAGATCGCGGCGATTCTTAAACAGCGGCAAGATGATTGTAAGAAGCTGGCGGAAAAAGAGAAAGATTTTTTTGACGAAGATTGTTTGAGCAATCCTTTTAGCGACACGCGTATATTAAACGGAGACCCCGCCACGGATATAAAATCGGCGATGGTCGGTATTGATGTTGAGGGCGATGAGTTCCTTCTCGTGGATAGGTTGAAAGAAAAGGGGGCCAAGATAGATTTAGTTATTAGCCATCACCCTTCCGGTAAGGCCTACGCGAATTTCTACGAAGTCATGGATTTACAAGTGGATATTTTTGCTCAGAAAGGCGTGGGCATAAGTTTTGCTGAAAATACCCTTCGCGAAAGAAAAGCTCAGGTGGAACGCAGAGTCTCGGCCGCCAATCACCAGCGGCCGGTTGATATCGCCCGCTGGCTTGGTATAAATTTTATTTGTATGCATACGCCGGCGGACAATCACGCCTATGGCTACATCAAGGCCCTTATGCAGAAAGAAAAGCCCAAACGCATAGGAGATGTTATAGCTCTTATTTTAGATATTCCCGAGTATCACCAAGCCGCGACCTTGAACAATCCGCCCAAGATATTTATCGGCAGTAAGCAGTCGAAGGTTTCTAACATACATATAGAGTTTACCGGCGGCACGGAAGGGCCGCAAGATGTGTATGAAAAACTTTCTTCCGCCGGCGTCGATACGATTATTGCCATGCATCAGTCGGAAGAGCACTTTAAAAAATGCAAAGAGCACAACATAAATGTTATTGTCGCCGCCCATATAGCTTCCGATAACCTGGGAATGAATTTAATCCTTGACCGCATTTTATCTAAAGAAAAGATTAAAATTTATGAATTCTCCGGATTTAAACACGTTGTTCGTAAAGGGAAGGAATAGATATCAGGAGACAGCGGCCGAAGGGAGTCCCGAGTCCTTCGCCGATACCCGGGATAAACTCCGGCTCGGGGAAGACGGAAAGAGTTATAAGCTAGATTTTATGTCTGACATCTGACTTCTGATATCTGTCTTCTGACGTCTGTTTTCCGACAGCTGACTTTAGGGTAGAGAAATGATACCGCAGGATTTTATACAGGATGTTCAACAAAAGACCAATATAGTAGATTTAATCTCCAGTTACATCCCTTTAAAGAGAGCGGGGAGGAATTTTAAAGCCCTCTGCCCTTTTCATGGCGAAAAGACAGCCTCTTTTTTAGTCAGCCCCCAGAAGCAGATTTTTCACTGTTTCGGCTGCGGTGAAGGCGGCGGGGCGATACAGTTTCTTATGCTTTATGATAAACTTACTTTTGTTGAAGCGGTAGAGTCTTTGGCAAAACGGCTGGGGATGCCGATTCCTTGCGTTCACTCCGGGGGGAAAGAGAGATTAAAGTCTGTGCTTTACGATGTTATATCCCAGGCGGCGGAGTTTTTCCATAATAACCTCATAGCTTTACCTCAGACGAGAGGCGTTATCGACTATTTAAGCCGGCGCGGCATAACAAAAGAGATTATCAATACTTTCCGTTTAGGATACGCTTTAGGCGGCAATAGCCTCCTTATCCATATGAGGAAAAGGGGTTTTACTCTTGAGATGCTGGAGAAAGCCTCTTTAATCGTGGCAAAACAAGATGGCGGATACGCGGATTTTTTTAGGCAGAGAATAATCTTTCCCATAAGCGACGCGCGTGATAGGGTAGTGGGTTTTGGCGCCAGAATCGTAAACGCCCAAACCAAGAGCTCTAAATATATTAACTCTCTCGAGAATCCTCTTTACAGTAAACGCGAGCATCTTTTCGGCTTGAATTTCTCCAAAGATGAGATTGTTAAAAAAGATTGCGTTATTGTCAGCGAGGGGTATTTAGACATGATTACGCCTTACGCGGCGGGAATTAGACACGTCGTGGCAAGTTTAGGGACCGCCCTTACCTTGGAGCAGATCCGGCTGATCAAAAGATATACGAATAATGTTATCCTTACTTTTGATGCCGATAAGGCGGGTCAGAACGCTACCTTAAGAGCCGTGGATTTATCTTTGGAGAGCGGGTTAAATATTACTGTTATGCAGATGCCGCAAGGATTTGATGCCGATTTAGCGGTAAGGCAGAAAGGGGTAAAGTTTGTTGAGGACCTTTTATCTAAACGCGTTGATTTTTTTGATTACAAGATGGCCGTGCTTAAGAAAAATCACGATATCAACAGTATCGAAGGCAAGGTTAAAATTGCCAATGATATGCTTGTAACCATAAGTAAACTTGACAGCGAGGTCGAAAAATACGAGTATATAAAGAAACTTTCTTACCTGATACGGTCGCGCGAAGAGGTGTTGATTGCTGAGTTAAGAAAAATCGACAAGAGCCGTTCTTTTTCCAGCCCGCCTCCCTCCGGCGGGAAGGGAGAGGATCCGGTGCCGCTGGTGGAAAAAATACTTATCAGACTGCTTTTTAGCGGCGGCAGTTTTTTTACCGCGATCAAAAAAGAGCTGGGCAGCGAAGATTTTATCCATCCTCTATCGCGTAAAACATTTTCTTTCATGATCAAGCGGGACGGCGTTTCCTCCCCACTGGATTGTAAGAAAATCTTAGGTTCAATTGATGACGGCCAAATAAGCAGATTCGTTTCCCATGTTTTGATGGAAGATTTAGGCAAGACCGACAGCGATGTTTTAAAGGATTGTCTTGCCAAAATAAAAGCCAACCGCGTTAAAATATCAAAGAACAAAATTAAAAGCCAAATAGAGGACGCCGAGAAAGCTAAAGATATGGGAAGGGTGAAAGAGTTAATGAACCAGTTTAGAATGTTAAATCCAAATAGCGAGGTAAAGAATGATTAAACAAAAAATCTTGGAGCGCAGTGTCGAACAGCTTGTCCTTTTAGGTAAGAAAAAAGGCTATCTTACTTACGACGAGATAAACCACTTTCTTTCCGAAGATATAGTTTCGGCGGAAGATCTCGATTTTATCTTTGACCGTTTGAGCGGTGAAAATATCAATGTCTTGGAGACAGCGGAAGCTGAGCGCTGGGAACGGGAGAAGAAACCGCAGGGAACGGTAAGCGCGCCGGTGAACGACCCGGTTAAGATGTATTTGAAGCAGATGGGCCAGATTCCCCTTCTTTCGCGGGAGAACGAGATTAAACTGGCCAAGGCCATTGAGGATAAGGAAGTGTCTTTGCGCGAGAGCATTTTTGAGACAAAAATCGCTAAAGAGGCTTTTCTTGAAATCACTGATAATCTGATTGAGGGGGAGTTAAATCCGGATGATTTTGTCAAAGGCGAAATAAAAAATAAGGAAAGGGAGATAAAACGGATAAAGAAGTTAACGACAAAGCTAAAAATGATTAAGCGCGTTGATTCCCAGAAAAAGATTCTAAATAAGTTCAACTTTACGATAAGCGTTGTCGAGGAGATCATTTCGCGCTCGCGGGGGATTATTAAAGAAGTTGTTTCTGTCGATCGCAAGATTAGGCGCAGCGAGCACAAACTCAAACGAAAACTTATTAACTCTTTGAAGCGGAGAGAATACTCTTTAATCCGCAGAATATTTACCGGCCACAAAGATTGGCGGGAAAAATTCCGGGCTATTTTAGAGCGGCAGACATCCTATAACCGCGCCAAAAAGACGCTGGTGGAGGCTAATTTAAGGCTGGTGGTCAGTATCGCTAAGAAATATGTGAACAGAGGCTTGTCTTTTTTAGACCTTATTCAGGAAGGGAATATCGGATTAATTAAGGCGGTTGAGAAATTTGAGTATAAACGCGGCTATAAGTTTTCTACCTACGCGACTTGGTGGATACGCCAGGCAATAACCCGGGCGATTGCTGACCAGGCGCGTACGATAAGAATCCCTGTCCATATGACCGAAACAATTAATAAAATTATCCGTCTCTCAAGGCTGTTCATTCAGGAAAAAGGCCGGGAGCCGGCACCGGAAGAGTTGTCTAAAGAGTTAAGGATTCCTTTATCAAAAATAAAAGATATTTTGAAAGTTTCCCAGCAGCCGATTTCTATTCATACTCCTATAGGCGACGACGGCGATACTTATTTCGGCGATTTTATCGAAGACAAAAAAGCGATTTCACCGGCTAACGCCACGGTTTTTTCCATGTTAAAGGAAGAGATTGAACAGGCAATGGAGAGTTTAACCGACCGAGAAAGGAAAATATTAATTTTGCGCTTCGGTTTAGAAGACGGCATACCAAAAACCCTGGAGGAAGTCGGTAATGTTTTCCGGGTAACCCGCGAGAGAATAAGACAGATAGAGTCAAAAGCCTTGAAGAAATTACGTCATCCCAATAGATCACGCCGCCTGCAGGCTTTTCTGGAACTGACAGTTTTCCGCAGCAAATATAGAGTTGCCTGAGAGGCGGTTTAAAATTAAAAATTCCCCCAATGCAAAATTGCTAATACCTTAAATTTTGCCCCACGTTAAGGAAATTACCTCTTTTTCCTTATTTTGTTTAACCCAGATTTTTCTAAGCCGAAGGCTATGGAAAATATGCCCGGATACCCTT
>JBDRDG010000008.1:0-5942 GCA_043821045.1 Candidatus Omnitrophota bacterium
GACAGGCCGTCCCACGTACTAACGTGGTAAGGAATCCCGTCAAAATGGTAGGTACCACGTGCATGCCCGTGGAGCTCCATTTATATAATGGTGTCGCGGGATCCCTGTATTTCGGGATAGCCCCCAGAGCTTCATTTTATAGGAAATTATAATGATAAACAATATAAATTTTATCCCGACGCGATACACCTGAGGTTTCTTGCCGCGGATGGAAGAGTGGTCGGGATAACGGATGTAGGAAACCGTGAGTTTTCTCGCTTTCCTGTGTTTATTTATATAATGGTGTCGCGGGATCCCGGTATTTCGGGATAGCCCGCGGAGCTTCATTATCATAAAGAGAAAAATTTCATCATTCGGTTGACAGATGATTTTTTAGCTAATCCCCTTTTTACTTGCCGAATTATGTGTAAGTAATATTTTGCGGCGGGAAGGATTAAAGTATCCGCCTAGCAAATGAGGGAATTCGCCTTTTATCTTGATTATAAGATTTTGAATGCCGATGAATTTATTACGCCTGTGATTAAGCAGCCCTAAATCAGTAAAATATCTTAATGGATCATAGTTCATATTCCGCCACTGCATCATATTTATCGGGTGCTTTCGCAGGAATAAACGTAATGCTTTATATTCACTAATTGAATCGGTAAAACCGGGCATAACCAGATAGTTTAAAGAAGTAAACTTGTTAAATCTTTCGGCAAGCAAGATTGAATCAATCACGTCTTTAAAACGGTATCCCCGGGGCCGGTGATAGTTTAAATAATATTTTTCTCTTACACTGGCTATGGTTACGCGTATGCTGTCAAGCCCTGCTTCAAAAAGATCACGCAGTGCTTTGGGAGAGCTGGCATTAGTATTCATGTTGATTATTCCTTTATCTGTTTCTTCCCGTATCATTAAAATCGCCTTCCTTATTGTATCCGCTGCCAGTAAGGGTTCACCTTCACATCCCTGGCCAAAACTTACCACGGCATCGCTGTTTTTTTTAATATGTATCAGGGCGATTTGGGCCAATTCTTTCGCTTCCGGTACAAATTTGATCCGGTTCTGTAAAGAAGTTTCCTTCCTGCCGGCTGATATACAGCCGCGGCAGCTAGCGTTACAGAAAGGAGATGCCGGTAACGGCGCTTCGTATCGTTGCAAAAAAAAGTTTTTCGCGCCGGGACAGCCAAAGTTAAGAGCGCAATGGGACAGGTGTTTAATCAACCTGTTTTCACCATACATTTCTTTGAATTTTTTTATATTATTTCTGATCCGCTGTATGTCCATAAATCTTATATCGTGCTGCCGTTTCTGGTCAACTTTTGTCGCGGCGAAATAGAAATTACCTTTATAATAGGCGGCAGCGGCATAGGAAAAAAAAGGCAATTTTCCGGCAGGTTTTTTTTCCTCGTAAGCGCTGTTATAAGTGCAGGTATAGCCTGGCCATGTAAAAGCGGCAACGGGATAGAAAATATCTTTTCTAAAGCCGGGTAATTTACTTGCCGTTACAAATGTTTTGGATTGGGAGTCAATTCCGACGGGAATACGCTGCGGCAGGTGAAAAAGACAGTCATCTTTCGGTATTTTGGTTAAGTCCGATGGCAGAAGGGGGAAATATTTTCCCGCTTTCATGCCGGCTGCCTGTAAAAAAGGCACATTGTATATCTTTCCGTTCTTGGTAGCGACAAGCAGTTCTGGATAGGAAGAGGGCATCGCCGTTAAGTCTCGATCCAAAACTTATGTTTTTGCGCTGTGCGGGGATTGATAATGATGTGCTGGTCAGGGGCAAGGCGTAAAGCGTCATGGACGCCGTGAGTAAATGTGTATAGTTCAACCGTCCGGCCATAACGCTCCTTTATCTCGTAAATTACGTCAGTAAAGTCAGAATCACCCGAGAGGATAGCCGCGATATCATAGTGGCCCATGAAGGCTTTGGTGAGCATATCGAGAGCTATTCTTACGTCCAGCCCTTTTTGTATCCATAGCTTGCCGAAACGGACAAGGCGGCCAAGTTTATATTCAAAACTAGGTATAGTTAATTTGAGGTTTTTAAGATACTCCTGCTGCTCCTGGTATGTCTGGGGATTTTCTTTTTTATCGAGTTCCGCCGAGTAGTAATAACAGCGCGCTAATTTTCGTGTATCCTGGATCCATTTGATTATGTTATACCACTGGATATCTTTTAAACGTATAGTTTTTCGCAGGCCGCGTAATTCACGCATACTTTGTATGACATACTCGGCATCGAGAAAAATCATTATCCTTTCCATCATACTCTCCTTTGAATTAAGAAACGTCATAACGAATCTTTCATTTATTTGTATAAAAACAAAAACCCATCGCGGGAATCTTTTATAAGAGAAATTTCAGCCCGCCCAATTATTTTTGAACGTTTTTCAGCTCGGTCCCGTCATAAGGACAGAATTTTTGTGACGCGGTAAATTTCCTTCCGCACTGCGGGCAGAACTTTGTCTCAGTTTGCTCACCGATAAGAGCGCCGGCAATTGCCCCCGTAGCCGCTCCGATACCGGCTCCTTCAGCGCCGCGGCCTGATTGGTGGCCGATAATCGCCCCCAATGCTCCACCGGCGACCGCGCCGGTAGTGGCACCTTTTTGTGTCCCCGTGCAGCCGGATAGACAAACAGCCAGCAAGATTAGAATAACAGCTGTTCTTTTCATGGGATCTCCTCCTTTTGGACTTATTGCGTATTGTCAAAGATATCTTAAATTTTCATAAAACTCTTGACAGTATCGCCTTATTGGGTTATTTCCCTGATTTTTTTAAATTCCTCGTGGTTGTCTTCAAATACTTTCCAGATGCGTGGATCGAACTTTTCCTTTTCCCGGGAAATGACATTATACGCTTCCTCGTGGCTAAGGCTTTTTCGATAAGAGCGTGAAGACGTTAATGCGTCATAAACATCGGCTAAAGCGACAATCCTCGCCGAGAGGGGTATCTTTTCCTTGGTTAATTTTTGCGGATAGCCTGAACCGTCCCATCGCTCGTGGTGATAAAGGACGACACTTTCAACAAGTTTAAGGTATTGATCGCCGCCTTTTTCTTTTAACAACGGCGAAAGCATTTCTACTCCTAAAAGAGGGTGCTGTTTTATTATTTCCCATTCGGCCGGGGTCAAATCAGTCGGTTTAAGAAGAATTTCGTTCGGCGTCCGCCATTTTCCTACATCGTGGAGCATGCTGGCATAACTTAAATCTTTTATGTATGTGTCAGAGATGTAATACTTAAAGGCCTCTGTTTCACGCAGTTTTTCCGCGATTAACTGAGTGTAAGCGGCTATGCGGCGGATATGTCCGGCTGTTTCTCTGTTGCCTACTTCCTCGGCTTTTAAAGCGAATACCTCCATTATACCCCGGTAAAGCGATTCGCGTTTTTTTTCTTCATCTTTAATTTTAGTTATATCAATAAAAGAACTCATTATTTCATTGGAAACTCCTTCTGTTTTTGTTTTTACGATGGAAAACAGGGCTTGAGTGATGAAGGGTGACGTGTTTTTACGTTTGGCGAGTAATTCACCGTGCCAACTTTTTTTTTTGATTCAATCCTTTTAATAATTCATCGAATCTTTCCGGTTGGGCAAAGCAACTCTTCAATGGTTTACCGGATAACTCTTGTTCTGATTCGTACCCCCACATTTCAACAAAAGTCTGATTTAGATAAATCATATCGCCGTCCATGTTAAGAAGAGCGACGGCGCTTAACGATGTTTGGAGAGCCATTTCTTTTAATATCCGCTCGTGCACGTTGCGTTCGTTTATCTGCATGATTTTCGCGTGTTTATCGAGGGATTCTTTAATTGCTTTCTCCAGCATCTCGACGTCGATCATCCCTTTAACCAAATAATCGCTTGCCCCCGCTTTCATCATTGCCGTAGCAATCATCTCATCGCCGCTTCCGGTTATAACGATTATCGGGGTTCTTATCCCTTTAGCGCGTATATGCTGTAATATTTCCATGCCGGTGATTTTATGTTGGATTCGGTAGTCAAGAAAGATAAGTTCAATATCATTATGGTTATCAAGAAAATTCAAAGAATCTTCCAGGGTAACCGTATGCTTAATATTTAGCCTAAAATCTTTCAAGTTGTCGCCGTAATATCTGAGTATGGCGACGGAAAAAGGGTCATCCTCTATGTTGAGCGCGTTTATTACTCTTTTTTCTGACATTTTATTCTCCACACTTACTATATTTTATTATAATATGAGATAATTTCAATTGTTTTTTGAAATAATTTTCATTCGCGCCCAGCAAAAAAGTGTTGTGTAATGCGAAATGTGTAATTTGTAATGTTAAAGAGTATTAGGCCGTTGATCTTGATTATAGATACTATATCCTCGATATGATTTACTATGCGCTATCCGTTAAACGCTATAAACTATCTGCCATAAGCCACATGCCATTAGCGATCGGTGGCTTCTTCCATGATTTCAACCATCCGTTGGATAAAATCATTAGGCGCGGCGAGGCTGCCGTCGGCAAGAAGGGCGCTTTCATAAAGCTGCAATACGCATTTAGCTAATAAAGGTTTACTGCTATCGGCAAGATGTATTTTGGATAAGTTTTTAATCAGAGGATGGTCCATATTTACTTCCATTATCCGCTTTGCTCCTTGGAAATTTTTGTCCATTACTTTCATCATTTTCTCAATTTGGCTGTCGACGCCGTCTTTTCCGATTACCAGAGTAACCGGCGAATCAATAAGGCGTTTTGAACTAACTACGTCTTCAACCGTATCTTTGAGTATTTCTTTAAATGATGCCAGTAAAGCCTTGGATAAATTGTCGTCAGGCTTTTCTATTTTATCTTCCGGCATAAGGTTTATATCTGACTTGTCAATTGACTTTATTTTTTTCTTTTGATATTCGTCGATTAAGGGGGCAAAATATATGTCCACGGGATGAGTTAACAATAACACTTCAATATTGTTTTTTTTAAAGTATTCTAAATTCGGGTTGCGTTCAATAGTCTCTCGATTGTCGCCGGAAAGGTAGTAAATTTCCGTCTGGTCTTTCTTCATGTTAACGAGATAATCTTTTAGAGATAAGCGTTTCCCCTTGGCTTTTATTGTCGATTCGTAACGCATGAGTTCAATTATTTTATCGCGGTTTGAGAAATCAATATTGAGGCCGGTCTCTAGAAGAATGCCGAAGTTGTTATAAAAGGTTTCGTATTTATCGGGATCGTTATCGGCCCAATCCTTAAGGTGCGCAAGGATTTTCGCCGTTAATATATTCTTGATCTTTGCCATTGCCGGAGTTGATTGGGTAACTTCACGCGATACATTAAGCGGCAGGTCAACGGTATCAACCACCCCTTTTATAAACCGCAGATATTCGGGAAGAATATCTTTACAGTCGGTCTGTATCAGTATTTTATTGGAGTAAAGATGGATTGATTTGTCAATTTGCGCGCGTAACAAATCAAGCGGCGCGGTTTTTGGAATAAACAAAAGCGCCTTGAAATTGACCGCTCCTTCTAATGAAAGATGCAGGTGTCCTAATGGCTCTTCTCCGTCGTTAGTTATGAATTTATAAAATTCGTTCAGTTCAGCCGCGAGGATATCTTCACTCTTTTTATGCCAGAGGGCGCTTACTTTATTGATTTTTTCTTTTTGGAGGAATATGGGAAAATCAGCGAAATTGGAGTATTTATTTATTATTTCCTTGATCTTATCTTCTTTTGAGAATTCCTCGGCATTGTCTTTTAATTTAAAATATATTTTTGTGCCGCGTTCTTTTCGCTTTATTTCTTCAACCGTAAAGTTTCCTTCGCCGGTTGACTTCCAGCGGTAAGCTGTTGAATCTATATCGGCATGGCGCGTTTCAACCGTAACTTCTTCCGCGACCATAAACACGGAGTAAAACCCCACGCCGAATTGGCCGATGAGCTTTTCGTCAAAGTCCGGTTTTTTTTCTGTCATCGTCTTTAGAAACTCAAGTGT
>JBDRDG010000009.1:0-5469 GCA_043821045.1 Candidatus Omnitrophota bacterium
CTTTTACCCTAAAGGATACAGGCCAAATTTTCCCATAGCCTTCGGCTTAGAAAATTCGGGGTCGGCCGAGCGTAGCCTGCCCGTAAGGGTATCCCGGCAGATTTTTCATAGCCTTCGGCTTAGAAAAATATGGGTTAAATAAGAGTTGTATGGTATAATCATTTTTCATGAACAAAGAAAATAAGAAGTTCTTAGCGAGATTTTTTACGGGACGATCTTTAAGGTTGTTTAATTTTCTCATACCGAAAAGAAGCCTTAAGTGCATATATAGAGTTGGCGCGGTCTTAGGCAGGGCGGCCTATGTTTTTGTCGGCCGCCACCGTAAAGTTGCCTTGAACAGTTTGTCCACGGCCTTTCCCGAGTTAAAAGAGAAGGAGCGGATAAAGATAGCGAAATCATTTTTTATTTTCATCAGCCAGAGCGTATTGGAATTGTATTATTTTCTCTATAATCCCGCGGCAGCGGAAAATATCCGCATAGAGGGAAAAGAGTTTCTCGATCGAGCATTAAAATATAACAAAGGAGTTATTGCCGTAACCGCCCACATGGGCAGTTTTCCTTTAATTTGTTATAAGCTGGGTAGATTGGGATACAAGGTGAGAGTTGTCTTCCGGCCGATAAGAGATAGGATGGTAAGGCAATACGTAGACGGTTTGCGAAAAGAAGCGGGGATTAAAGCTATATTTTCTTATCCCCGTAAACAGTGTGTCGTCGATATTGTCAACGCATTAAGAGACAATGAGATCGTCCTTATCCTTATAGACCAAAATTTCGGAACGGGAGGCGTGTGGGTTAAGTTTTTCAACAACTTAGCGGCTACGCCTGCGGGCCCGGTCGTTTTTGCTTTACGCACGCAGGCTAAAGTGTTGCCGATCTATATAATTAGAGAAGGTGTCGGCAGGCACTGTATAAAAATATTTCCCCACATTGAATTAGAAACCCGTAAGGATAAAGACGAAACAATTCTCCTGAATACTGTTAAGTTTACTGCGATTATTGAACATTGGGTAAGAGAATTTCCCTGCCAGTGGGCATGGATACACCGGCGCTGGAAATCGCGTCCGTCAGAGAAGGTATTGAATACGAAGTTCCGAGTGCAAAGGTATTGACAGGCGGTTTAAAAAGTTATATAGTAATAAAACAAATCATAAGACAGATGTCAATTTTTCTTTGGTGTTTGCGTTTTTAATAGGGTGTATTCTAAGGAGGTGAGAGATGGAGGAGAGTAAGAGTGACGTTGAAAAGACAGAGGAAAAAGAAGAGATAAAATGCTGTCAGGGCAACAAAGCAGCAGTTAAGATGCTTATTGGCGGTCTTTTAGTATTAGCGGGGATATGGGCAGTAATCGCTTGGTTTGGCGACCTTCTGGTGGTTGTCAGGGGATGTGTTGGTTTGTTCGCGATTCTGGCGGGATTAATTACTTTCGCTATCGCCAAAGAGTAATCGTTTATAAAAAAATAGGCGGAAAGCAGGCTTTGCAGAGAAAAAGCCTGCTTTTTTTTTCGCAGTCGGGCGGTTAATTATAAAAATAATTATTAAGGCAGTTTTAGGTCCTAAGGAGGATTTTTCGCTTCTTATTTATTTGTTTTTGTGGTAGAATTAATCTCCTTGTTGCGGTTTAAAATCTTATGTTTTCATTTAGGCGCGATTAATAATTAAAACCGATAGAGAACGCACAGGGGTAAGATAGAAATCATCTTGAAAGGAGGTTTTCATGCAGGCAGTAGTTATAAGGCAGGCAAGGCCATTAATAAAACAGATCGTTTTTGTTTTATCTTTTACTTTACTTATGGTAGTAGCGGCTTATGTTAGGATACCGCTTTTTTTCAGTCCTGTGCCGATTACTTTTCAAACTTTTATCCTTTTTTTAAGTATCCCCGTTCTAAAAAATAAAGCCTATTTGCCGCAGTTATTTTATATAATTTTGGGGGGAACGGGATTGCCCGTGTTTAGTAACGGCGGAGCAGGCCTGATTTATCTTCTCGGTCCAACCGGCGGGTATTTGATCGGTTTCATATTGAGTACGATGGTAATCGGCAATTTCTTTTTCCATGGCCGAAAGAGTAGTATCTATGGGAATTGTCTCGTTTTTTCTCTCGCCATCGTTTTTATTTATAGCTTGGGCGTGATATGGCTTATAGCTGTCCACAATTTTTCGCCAGCCGCGGCATTTGTTTCGGGAGTCGCACCCTTTATCGCTTTAGACGCATTAAAGATAGTTGTCGCCTCTTTTATAACAAATAAATTTTTTAGAAAATGGTAAGACGGATATTTATTGCCGGGTTAGCTACGCTTGTGCCGATTGTTATTACCGCATACGTAATAATCGGGCTTTTCAATTTTGCCGACGGCATCCTCGGGAAATTTATCAACAAATATTTGTATAAGTATCTCGGTCATCAAGTGCCGGGTTTAGGCATAATTATTTCGATTTTTATCGTTTTTTTATTCGGAATCCTCGTAAAGCTTTCCCGCATGAAGATGTCGGGGTTTTTTGAGCGGATGCTTCTTCGCATGCCATTAGTCAAAAGTGTTTATTTCCCGGTTAAGAAGATAGTTGATTTTTTATTTTTAACCCAGCCCTCGCGTTTCCGGGGGGTTGTTCTTGTGGAGTATCCGCGCTGCGGTATATATTCAATCGGATTTGTAACTAATAAAGATTCTTCTAACTTTTTCAAGTATGACGACAAGAAGTTGTATAGTATTTTTATCCCGTCGTCCCCCTCTCCCTTGACCGGTTTTACTATTTTTGTCTCGGAAGAGAGCATTGTTTTTCTAGACATAACGATTGAAGAAGCCGTCAAAATAATCGTTTCCGGCGGGATGGCCGGCCCGGGGACGACTACTTAAGATGAAAAATTTTCATAGTCGAAAGATGTCCTTGTGACAAGAAAGATAGAGAAAAAGCTTTTTATTTTTGATTTAGACGGCACCTTGGCCGATGCCTACAGGGCGATAGAGAAGAGCCTTAATTTTGCCTTGGAGAAATTCGCTTACAAGCCGGTTGCTTTTTCCGAGGTAAAAAAGAAGGTCGGCGGAGGCGACCGCCTGTTTATAGAAGAGTTTTTCCTTCCTAAAGACGTTGAGCCGGCACTGGCAATTTACCGCCGCGACCACAAAGAGACTCTTAAAGCTTACAGCCGCTGCAGGCCTTATGCTAAGATGCTTCTTTTGCGCTTAAGAAGAAGGGGTAAAAAGATTGCTATCGCGTCAAACCGGCCGTTCGCTTACACCGATATTGTTTTAAAGAAAACAGGCATTAAGAAGTACATAGATGATACTCTCTGCGCCGATATGGTAAAGAGAAGAAAACCGCACCCGGAGATGCTGCGTTTGCTATTGAAACGTTTCCGATTAAAGCCTAAAGAGGCGGTGTATATCGGCGATATGGCAATTGATTTAGAGGCAGCCCGGCGCGGCCGTATAGACGCGTTGTTCGTAAGCGGCGGATCAGGCACTAAGCAAGAGGCCAGGAAGTTTAAGAAGGTAAAGATTGTCTCTTCGTTAAAGGAGGTTTTATCCATCTATGCCTAAGAATTATTCTCTCACTAATGAAGGTGTTTTTGTTATCGATGATTACACCCGCGCTTTTCCTTTCTCTAATTTTCTCCCGGCATTATCCGGTATCTGGGGTATACCGCTTTGGGCTTTTTATGTAAACCGGGCTCAAGGCATGGTAAGTTTCGGAGTGCAGGATAAAAACCACGCTATAGGAGAGTTTTATCCCGCCGATAGAGCTTATCGCATAGTTTCTTCCGTAGGGTTTAGGACTTTTATTAAGATAGACGGCAAGATCAATTATGAACCGTTTGGCGTGGTTTCCAACTATGCCAAAAAGGAGAAGATGTTGATCAGCAGTTACGATTTGGCCATTGAGGAAGTTAACCTCCCTTTAAAATTAAAGTTTTCTGTAAATTACTTTACCATGCCTAACACTAATTTCGCCTCTTTAGTCCGTGTATTAAAAATAAAGAATCTCTCTTCGCGCCGGGTTAATTTAGATGTTGTTGACGGCCTGCCGCGGATTATCCCTTTTGGCACGCGCGACCTTTTTCTAAAATACCTTTCGCGTACGATTGAAGCATGGATGTATTCGAATATCAGCCGGACTACGGCGACTTTTCGTCTTCTGGTTGACCCTAAAGACGCGGCCCAGACTAAGTTTGTCGAAGGTACAAACTTTTGCCACGCTTTTTTCAAAGGTAAAGGGCTCAGTTATCCGCGTTATATTGTCGATCCCCCCCGGCTTTTCGGCAGCGACCTTTCCTTTTCGGCGCCGCTTAATTTTTTAAAGAAGAGTTTTAAATATCCTGATAAACAGATGCTTTGCGGCCGTACGCCGTGCGCTTTCAGTCTTTTTGATTGGCGTCTTGGCGGCGGGGAGGAAAAATCTTTTTACAGCCTCTGGGGAGGAGTGTTTGAACCGGCGCTATTGAAGGATGTTAAAAGAGCCACGCCCGATTTTATCGAAAAAAAGAAAGAAGAGAATAAACAGATAGTTGAAGCGATAAAAGATAACGCTTTCTGTCTTTCCAACATTAACAGTTTCAACCATTATGTGAAAGCTACCTATTTAGATAACATTTTAAGAGGCGGTCTTCCCTTTAGTTATCACCGCAATAAATCTTACTATATCTTCAGCCGTAAACACGGTGATTTGGAAAGAGACTATAACAAATTCAACATTTCCGCCACATATTTTTCCGAGGGTGAGTCCAATTACCGCGATGTTAATCAGAACCGGCGCATGGATTTATTTTTTAACCCTTTTATCGAGAAAGGCAGCCTTGTTTATTTTCTTAATTTACTTAAAATCGATGGGTATAACCCTCTGGTGGTAAAAGGCGAGAAACTGCATTTTGACCGCCAAAAAGATATCAAGTCGATTTTAGCTGATTTCGGCATAAACGAGGATATCTCCCTGCTTAACCTGATGCGTGACGGTTTTTACGTGGGGGAATTATTGATTTTTCTGGCCAAAAGAGGAGTTGATATAAAGCAAAAAGATTCTTTTGTAAACTTTCTCCTTATGAACGCCAAACGCGAACCGCAGGCAATTTTTGGCGAAGGCTATTGGATTGATCACTGGCGTTATAATCTCGATTTAATCGAATCTTTCCTTTATTTCTACCCCGATAAGCACAAAGAGCTCTTTTTGGACACAGAGTTTATTTTCTGGGATGACCAGTATAAAATAAAGAAACGCATATTTAAATATATCCTCAAGGATTCAAAGATATATCAATACCAGAGTCTCCAGGAGTCGGAAGAAAAGAGAGATTTTATTAATAAACGTAGCCGTTACAAAAATTTCTTGCGTGAAAAACAGGGTAAAGGCAGGATTTATACGGCAAACTTATTCGTAAAATTGCTCTCTTTAGTTTTGAATAAAGCCGCCACTCTAGACCCTGACGGTATAGGCATAGAAATGGAGGCGGATAAACCGGGTTGGTGTGATTCGCTTAACGG
>JBDRDG010000010.1:0-3130 GCA_043821045.1 Candidatus Omnitrophota bacterium
CCACTCAGATAATATGCTCTGCTTACATACGGCTTTATGCCCAATAACTCTTCTATTTTAAGCATTAAATAAAAATTAACATTGCGTTTGTTATTAATGGCTGTTATCATTACCCCTTCGGGCTTCATTACCCTTTTTAGCTCTTTAAGGGATGCTGCAAGGTCACCGTCAGCGGCAAAATGATCAAGGGTGGAAGTCGATAGGATAAGGTCAAAAACATTATCCTTAAATGGAAGACTGCGCACGTCGGCGTTCAAATAACGCTGTCCGGGTAATTTATCAGCCTTTCTGCCGCGGGCTTTTCTTACCGTTTCTTCGGAAATATCCACGGCAAATACCCGCGAATTGTCAGCCGGTAATGAAAATAAAATCTGATCCTCGCCAAAAGCTTCTTCGCAAAGGTCGGTTTTAAGGACATTTTTCTTCTCTAAACCACCGCTCCACTTCTCTACTAAACGAATAAATTCTTCCGACTTATACTGGCCCAAAATCACGTCTATATGCTGTTTATTTTCCTTCTTTTTCACAGAAAACTCATCCCAGCATTTCTTATCATAAGACCTGTTATTCACGAGTAATCTATTCATCTTTTACAAAATCAATCTATCTCTCCCTAGTTTATATCCGGTTAGTTATTTCCTGATATATTTTCTTCACTTTTTCAGCTTCACCGCGAGAATCAAAAGATTGCAGGCTTTTTCTCGCATTATAACCTAATACCTCCCTAAATTTATCATCTAAATATACTTTCTTTATTGCCGCGGCTAAAGAACCGACATTTGCCGCTTCAACTAACAGGCCGTTTTCGCCATCTATAATTATTTTTGAGGCACAAGGGAGGTCAGTAAAAATCACCGCTTTACCGGCAGCCATGGCCTCAAGAAGCGCTAAAGGCAACCCTTCGTATAAGGAAGGCAAAACAAAGATATCACAAATCCCATAGAAATTCTTTATCTTCGCGTATGGCACCGCCCCGACGATAATTACAATATTCTCTAATCCCAACCGTCTGATAATATTTTTTATATTATTTAGCTCGCCGCAATTAGGCCCGACAATTAATAACTTTATGTTGCCAAACCCGCTTTGTTTTATTACCCTATCCAAAGCCATCAAAAGATAGCGCAATCCTTTTCTCGGCAAAAGCCGGGTAGTTATTAGCAGTATGACTTGATTATTTAGATTATATTCTTTCAACAAATCATTATTCACCGTGACTTGGCTATATTCATCGACCGCTATACAGTTTTCTTGAAATATTATCTTGCTAGCAACGCCTTCATCCTTAACCACACCCAATACCTCTTCATACTGCGACTGAGAGGGACAAAATATTCTTGCCGCCGCGGCAAAAAGCTTCCTGCCGATCCAATAGTCATATATCGTCTTGGCAATCTTAAGAAACGGATTGTTAAACTGGTATCCGTAAACCGTGATAAAAAAAGGCTTTTCATGCTTCTTAGCGTACAGCCAGGACATGTCTGTTGTATACGAACCGTATTCAAAGGCGTGCACTAAATCAGGGTCTTCCTTAATCAAAAGAGGCATTATCCTTTTAACAATGCGGTAAATCTGTAGGGGATTTTTCGATACTCTAATTGATATCATAGGAAGCGTTATTAATTCATAGCCGTTTATTTTCCGTCTCCTCTCTTTTTTCTCTTTATCTCCGGCGATAACAATCACATCATCAGTAGATGATAAGGCCGTTGCCAAATTATGAATATGATGTTCTCGCCCGCCGATAAAATCAGGATAGGCCGTGTGGGTTATAAACGCTATTCTCATCACGAATAATTATCCATGGCGTCAATAGAATCTGGGCAGAAACGGCAAGTCATAAAGATTCCCCCGCCACTAATGTATATTTTATCCGCCGCCTTTTGTTAACCTATAAATCTCAAACTTCTCAAGCGGCTCTTTTTTTACCGATATATAGAAAGGCAATAAACCCCAATCATGGCTATAAAAACCGGCCCTAAACTTTTTATGATGCAGGAAAATATTGCCTTTGTAGGAAATTGAATTGATCAAGTTCTTATTATAAAACTTATCTAGATATTGGCTGAAAGCATCCCATCGTTCAATAACGATAGGCAAAACCAGCTCAGCCGGCACAACAATAACCGCTTCTGGAGACAAGGTTTCATTTATCATCTGAAAATGTCGTTTTACATTTCCGTAAGCTTTTTGTAAATAGTAAAAGTATCCCCAACTCCTATAATATTCTCCGCAAAAAAAATAATTATTCTCCTCTACCGGCAATTCTTGTTTGATATAACCCACAAAATGGCGGTAAACGCCGGCGGCCTGATAATCGCCCATGGCTAAAACTGTGGAAAATACGAAGGGGATCAAAATAACAAATGTGAGTTTAGACCTTGTCTCCGCGGCGTTATAAGGCGCCAATTGATTATAAATAAAGAAAAATAACGGCGGCAATAACAACAAGGTAAACCGCGCGGCGATAAAGTTGGCAAGAAGATTAAACATAAATATTGACAAAAACCAGATGAATAAAAAAGCGGTATCGCCATCTGATCTTTTCGATAAAGAAACTATACCCTGTTTAAAGATAAACAATATCGCGTAAGTTGAAGCGACGAATAAAACAGCCAGAAAATATTTCTGAGGCAATGAATACACGCCGAATATATCTTTTACCATAAACGGCAAGACGCCGCTGACAATAGATATAAAAAAACAGAACAATCCTTTCTTTTTCAGCAAAAGCAGAGGCATGATAAATAGAACGACCAACGATACGCCGCTAAGCGAGCTTAATGAAGCGAACACTCTTATCCAAATTCTATTGAATATATATTGCTGTAATTTCGATGCCACACCGGCTAAAAACAACGATTGCCGGTAAGATAAAACACAATAGCCATTCCATAAAATAAATATTACTGTGGGAATAAGTAAAAAAATAATTCCTTTCTTTTTTTTATTCAGCAGATCATAGGCGCACAAAATCGGAATAAGCAAAAGGCCGGAATATTTGGTTAAAATGGCAAGAGAAATAAACAAACTGGACAGGACAAGAAGAAAGTTGTTGTTTTCATCCGAACCATAGATAAAAGTTACAATCGCCGCCAGAAAAAATCCTAAAAGAGGCACATCGGCCATA
>JBDRDG010000011.1:0-6347 GCA_043821045.1 Candidatus Omnitrophota bacterium
TTTTAAACCGCTTGTTGCTGTTAATGATACGGTTACGGCGGCAGTTCCTTTGGGGTTTGTGAGGGAAGGAATTTTTGACCATTATATTATGGTGCCGTTTAATTTAAGCGGCGAATTTATTGTCGAGGAAATTGTCCCTGAAGGGGATTATAAGGTTGACCATATAATCGCTAAAATAAAAGGTCAAGGCAATAATATTTTGCCTTTGACGATGGCGTTTAATTGGCCGATAAAAATACCGATCACGGCTTATAGGCAGAAACTTAGGCCCAAAGAGACGTTGAATACAGGTATTCGCAGTGTCGATACATTTTTTCCCATTGCTAAAGGCGGGACATATTGTATCCCCGGTCCTTTTGGCGCCGGTAAGACCGTTCTTCAGCAGTTAACCAGCCGTTACGCCCAAGTTGATGTGGTGATAATTGCCGCTTGCGGCGAGCGGGCCGGAGAAGTTGTTGAGACGTTACGCAAATTCCCTGAACTGTCCGATCCGCGCACGGGAAATTCTCTTATCGAGCGGACAATAATTATTTGTAATACCAGTTCCATGCCGGTGGCTGCCCGTGACGCTTCCGTCTATACAGCGGCTACTTTGGGAGAGTATTACCGCCAAATGGGCCTTGATGTTTTGTTGTTGGCCGATTCAACCTCGCGTTGGGCCCAGGCAATGCGGGAGGTTTCCGGCCGTCTGGAAGAAATACCGGGAGAAGAAGCTTTCCCGGCTTATTTGGAGTCGCGCATAGCCGAGTTTTACGAGCGTTCCGGTGTGGTTGCCCTTGGCGGTAACCGGCAGGGCAGCCTTACTATCGGCGGCACGGTAAGTCCCGCCGGCGGCAATTTTGAAGAGCCGGTAACCCAGGCGACGCTAAAGGTGGTCGGCGCCTTTTTAGGCTTATCGCGTGAGCGGGCAAACGCCCGTAAGTTTCCTTCCATCGACCCTCTCGATAGCTGGTCACGTTACAGGAGTTTTATCCCTAAAGAAAAGATCGATCGCGCCAAAAGGATATTGTTTGACGGCAACGAGGTAAACCAGATGATGAAAGTCGTAGGAGAAGAAGGAACGTCGATGGATGATTTTATACTGTATTTAAAAGGAGAGTTTATTGACAGCGTATATTTACAGCAGAACGGTTTTGATGAAGTCGATGCCGCCACTTCCAACCAGAGGCAGGAATACGTTTTTAATAAAGTTTTAGAGGTGCTGGAAGCAAATCTGTCGTTTGATAGTAAAGATGGAGCGCGGCGATTTTTTTACGAACTACGCCAGCGTTTTATCGACTTAAATTACGCCGAATGGGAGTCGCAGCGGTTTAAGCAAGAGGAGGAAAAGATAAGGGCATTTTTAAATGATAAAACAACAGCCGCTACTTCGGGCGGCGGCTAACTTTTTCGCTGCGTTTTTAGCAATAAAGTCGCTGGATTAACGAGGAGAGCGAATGAGAAAAGTCTGCAATAAGATTTTAAGTATTATCGGTAATGTTATTACTGTCGAGGCCCAAGGGATAGCGTATGATGAGTTGGCTGAGATTAAAACCGGCCGTGGGAAATCGTTAGGCCAGGTGATTAAACTGGAAGGGCCGATAGTCTCGCTACAGGTGTTTGCCGGGAGCCGCGGCGTATCGACACAAGACGAAGTGCGTTTTCTCGGCCACCCGATGAAAGTTTCTTTTTCGCCGGACATGCTCGGCCGCATTTTTGACGGCAGCGGCCAGCCCCGCGATAAAGGTCCTTGTTTAGCCGATAATCTTATTGAAATAGCCGGTCCGTCGGTCAACCCGGCAAAACGCATTATACCGCAGCGGATGATTCGGACAAACATTCCTATGATCGATCTCTTCAACTCATTAGTCGTTTCTCAGAAGCTGCCTATATTTTCTGTTTCGGGAGAGCCCTATAACGAACTCTTAGCGCGCATTGCCATGCAGGCAGAGGTGGATATGATTATTTTAGGCGGTATAGGATTGAAATTTGACCAGTATATGTTTTTTAAAGACACCTTAGAAAACCAAGGGGCTTTGAGCCGGTCAATATTTTTTATCCATTTAGCTTCCGACCCAGTGGTTGAAGGGCTTATGGTTCCGGATTTATCTTTAGCTGTGGCGGAAAAGTTTGCTTTGGGAGGTAAAGATGTTTTGGTGCTTCTTACCGACATGACCAATTTTGCCGACGCATTAAAAGAGATATCGATTACAATGGAGCAGGTCCCTTCCAATAGAGGTTATCCGGGAGATTTATACAGCCAGCTGGCGGCACGTTATGAGAAGGCGGTAGATTTCGAAGGCGCCGGTTCTATTACCATACTTGCCGTAACAACTATGCCGGGAGATGACGTTACCCATCCCGTACCGGACAATACCGGTTATATTACCGAAGGGCAGTTTTATCTGCGCAACGGGCGGATAGAGCCGTTCGGGTCATTGAGCCGTTTAAAACAGCAGGTAAACGAAAAAACGCGGCCGGATCACCGCGCGATAATGGACGGGATGATTCAGCTTTACGCCCAGTACCGCGAGACGGAAGAAAAACGCGCCATGGGTTTTCGCATGAGCGTATGGGACGATAAACTGCTAAAATACGGGCGGATGTTTGAAAATAAGATGATGAGTTTGGCGGTAAACATTCCTTTGGAACAAGCCCTCGATACGGGCTGGCGCATTCTCGCCGACTGTTTTCAGCCGGAAGAAACAAATTTTCGTTCCGATCTTATCAAAGAATTCTGGCCTAAGGAATAATCCGGCAGGCAATCTTATAACTGGCAGGGCCGATGGCAAAAGTAAAATTAACAAAAAACGAACTTAAACGCCAACGCGAGGCGCTTGCGCGTTTCACTAGATACCTGCCTACTTTACAGCTGAAAAAACAGCAGCTGCGAATGGAGATCAATAAGGTAAATCACAAGATAGAGGGGGTTAAAAAAGCCGTCTTTGACTTTGAAAAAGAGGTTGATGAGTGGGTTGATCTCTTTGGCGAGGATGTTGATATGGAGAGGTTGATTAAGGTTAAGACAATAGCGAATGAGAAAGGGAACGTCGCCGGCAGGGAAATCCCTGTCTATAAAGGGGTGGACTTTATCGAGGAGAAATACGATCTATATAAAGTACCATTATGGGTTGATGCCGGGATAAAAGCGCTAAAAAAGATTCTTGAATTTAAAGGCGAACTTTTAGTTCTCGAAAAACAGAGAGATATTCTTAATGAGGAGCTGCGCATTACAGCTCAGAGGGTGAACCTTTTTGAGAAGGTGAAAATCCCCCAGGCAGAGGAGAGCATAAGAGTGATTAGAATATTTTTAGGAGACCTTTTTACGGTCGATGTGGTCCGCGGAAAGATTGCCAAGGCAAAGCTGGCGAAAAATCAGAATAATTGATAACTAGCGTGTAGTTTAATAATAGAAGCAGATTTACGCGTAACTATACGCGAATAAACGCAGAATTTCTCTATGCGACATACGCTATTCGCTAATTTGTTTATTTGTATACGTTAATAAACGGGTGTAAAGTTTAGGAAAAAGATATGATTGTTCCTATGAAAGAAGTAACGGTCTTGGTTGCCGAAGACGATGTCGATAGCGCCTTGGAAGATCTGCGCCGGTTGGGGGTTTTGCATGTAAAGTTTCTGCCGGATAAAGAAGCGTCCAGAGCAGAAAAAATTCGCGATCGAATTAAAGGGGTCGATGCGGCCATTTCGCTTACAAAGAGAAATTTATCCGGCCAGCAAACGGTAAAGTCTCCCCAAGAAAAAATCCCTCTCTGTATAGAAGAAATCAACGATCTTGCCAAGAAAAAAGAGTCGCTTTTGGCGCGGCGCCAAAAGATAGAGCAGTTTATCTTTTGGTA
The DNA here is from genome assembly GCA_043821045.1 of Candidatus Omnitrophota bacterium. Classification (GTDB taxonomy): domain Bacteria; phylum Omnitrophota; class Gorgyraeia; order Duberdicusellales; family 4484-171; genus JBDRDG01. The sequence continues at coordinate 3,837 of JBDRDG010000011.1, forward strand.
TCAAGAGTGGGGTGTTTTTTCCCTTGCGGCGATGAATAACCTGCGGGGAAATAACGTATATGTAAAACTTTATCTGGCAAATCAAGGCGATTTGAAAACAGTCGCTTCGCGCCGAGATGTTTTTATCGTAGGGAGGCGTAAAAACAAAGCCTATCTGGCCGCTGTTCTTTTTTCTCCCGAAGAGAAGCTTCCTTTTATCGAAATAGATGATTTGCCGAAGGAAGAATACGCAAAATTGGAAGAAGAATACGCCGATCTTAATAAGGAGGTCAAAGAAATCAACGGTAAACTCGGCAGATTAGGACTATATCGTAAAGAGTATGAACGGTACCGGGAATTTTTAGAGAAAGAGGCAGAATTCTATAAAGTAAAGGGGAGTATGGTTGGGCAGGAAGGATTCGAATATCTTCAGGGTTTTTGCCCCTATGACGCCGTGGAGAAGATAAAAAAAGCCGCTTCTCTCAAGAAATGGGGTCTTCTGATTAAAGACCCTGACAGCCTGGCCGATGTCCCTGTTTTATTACGCAATCATTTAGCGGTGCGAATTATTCACCCTTTATTTAAATTTATCGGTACGTTACCGGGATATAATGAGCCGGATGTCAGCCTTTGGGTGCTAATTTTCTTTACTCTGTTTTTCGCCATGCTTATCGGCGATGCCGGATACGGAATGATATTTTTTTTGCTGACATTTGTGGCCAGAAGAGTTATGGTGAAAAAGAAAACGCCGCCGCCGCAAGATTTATTTCGCCTGTTTTACCTTCTTGGCGGGGCAACAGTTGTTTGGGGCCTTTTAAGCGGGACATGGTTCGGTTTTGAGAAAATTGCCGATTTAGCCCTATTTAAACTCTTTGTTATAGATTCGCTCAACAGTTTTATTAAGGAAAATCAGTCGTTTCTTATCTACTTTTGTTTTCTTTTGGGCGCGGTTCATTTGACTCTTGCCCACGTTATTTTAAGTTTGCGTTTAAAAAGTATCGGTAAAACCCAGCCGGCGCTTGCTCAGGCCGGATGGGTTTGTATTGTATGGGCCATGTTTTTTATTATTAATAATCTGGTTTTAAATAAACCCCTGCCGCCGTTTTTGTTGTCTTTGGCGGCAACGGGCACGGCAATAGTACTTCTTTTTTCCCACCACTCCGGTAATTTGGTAAAGGCGATTTTTATTTCTTTGGCAAATATGCCCTTGAAACTTATCGGATTTTTTGCCGATATATTATCATATTTGCGCCTCTTTGCCGTTGGTTACGCTTCGGTTATGGTCGCGGTCAGTTTTAACGATTTAGCCGGGGAAAGTTTCGCAATCGCCGCGGGCAAAAACGGTTTGATCAGTATCTTTGGAGTTGTTGGAGGAGTAGCGATTATTATCTTTGGACACATCCTAAACATTACTTTAGGGATGTTATCGGTATTAGTCCACGGGTTAAGGCTTAATTTATTAGAGTTTGCCAGCCATTTGAATATGGAGTGGAAAGGAAAAGAGTACAGGCCGTTTAAAGAGTAAACTATATTATAGCGTAGAGCGTTTAGCGTATAAGGAATAGTTAATATTGGATTGCGAGTTGGAGAGTACAAATATAATTAAAATAATATTAGTAACTCGTATTTACTATACGCTATTCGCCAATTTGTTTATTTGTATACGCTATCCGCTAAACGCTATACGCTAATTAATAAGGAGGTAGGAATGGTCCAGGGATTTGGCGATATGAATTTTTCGTTAACGCTGGCTGCTATGGGTTCGGCTTTAGGTACGGGTGTAGCCGGAATGGCGGCAATCGGAGCGTGGAAAAAGGCTTTTCTTAAGAAGAAAACAGCTCCCTTTAATCTTTTAGCTTTTGCCGGGGCGCCGCTTACTCAGACTTTTTACGGATTTCTTTTAAGGAAGAACATTATAGACGCTGGTTTGCCGGCAGACGCGAATACGTATTTTTTTCAGATGACGATTGGGTTGCTCGCCGGTTTTGCCATAGGGTTATCGGCTTATATGCAGGGAAAAGCCGCTGCCTGCGCCTGTGACGCTTTTGCCGAGACCGGCGAGGGGTTTGCTAAATACCTGCTTATTCTTGGCGTTATTGAGACAGTCGCTTTGCTTGTCATGATATTCTCTATAATTGCCATTCCGTCGCCTAAATAGGCTTTTTAGAATTTTATGTTGAATATTACTGATTTTCTGATATTATTTTCCGTTAGAATTAGAACCTGGGCGATTGGCGCAGCTGGGAGCGCGTCTGACTTACATTCAGAAGGTCAGAGGTTCAAATCCTCTATCGCCCATTCTCATTGATAATTAGCCAGGGGATAGCAGGTAACAAGACGGCTTACTTGCGCCTAAGGATATTTGGATGTAATAAGTCCCTGCGGGACACCCCGACTTGCGTCGGGGATTACAAACAAATCCTCTATCGCCCATTCTCATTGATAATTAGCCAGGGGATAGCAGGTAACAAGACGGCTTACTTGCGCCTAAGGATATTTGGATGTAATAAGTCCCTGCGGGACACCCCGACT
>JBDRDG010000012.1:0-5608 GCA_043821045.1 Candidatus Omnitrophota bacterium
TTGCCGGATAACTCATCTTTTACCTCGGACAATAGGCCGCTGATGTCATCTTTCTCTGCCTTGCTTAATTTACCGGCTTCCTTCATCGCTTCTTTTACCGCGTCGCTAACCGCGTCTTTTAACTCTTCCATCTGGCGCCTGGCTTCTGCATCATCGCCCTGCTTGACCGCTTTTGATAACTCGCCTTTCATAGAGTCGATCTTGCCGGATAACTCATCTTTTACCTCGGACAATAGGCCGCTGATGTCATCTTTCTCTGCCTTGCTTAATTTCCCGGCTTCCTTCATCGCTTCTTTTACCGCGTCTTTTAACTCTTCCATCTGGCGCGTGGCTTCACTCTCATCGCCCTGCTTGACCGCCCGCGACAAATCCTCTTTTCTATCATCTACATACCTTTCTAACTTATCCTGAATCTCCCCGACTATTTCACTCAATATTTCTCTCTCTGTTTTTGTTAAATCACCCATAAACTGCTCAATATTCCCAATCTCTTTTCTTATCTTGTCTTTTAATCCCTCTAACTTACTGTTTACCTTATATTCCTCGCTTTGCTTAGCCGCCTGGGCTATATCCTCCCTCATAGCCTCTATTTCTTTCTGCAAATCATCTTGTATTTCTGACAATAATTTACTTAACACATCCTTATTCTTCTTGGATAAAGAACTAATCTTTTCCAAAAGAGGACCGGATTTAAAACGCGAATCATCAGCTAACCCATCCTTATCCCCTTCCGGCGGAACCTCCGAGCTATCGATTGCTATATCCCCTAAAATACTATCTATCTTATTCTTGATAAGAGACGTCTCTTTTAAAGAATCAGCGGCAACAAGTTTCTCTAATAACTCCTCCACCGCACGTTTAACATCCTCGCGGCCTGAGGCGCTTCGGCCAATTGACTCCTTTACCTTACGGTAATAATCGTACTGTTCGCCTTCGTTCTTCTCTTCGCTTAAACTTTCAAGAAACATCTTGGCGGTATGCAAACGCGCCAAATTATCGGAACGCCGCGATAATTCTTTCGCCGTCTCCTCGGAGATAAATCCTTGTTGGGAAAATTTTTCTATTTTCCCGTTCATCTGCCGCAAAGCGGCGGAAACATCTTTTTCTGACAAGACGTCTCCGGCCAACTTAACGAACTCTCTTTTACTGACATCGGTCAAAACACCTTCTTGAAGAAGCTTCTCTACCGCCTCTTTTTCCTTGTTTCTTAAAACTTTTAGCTTACTGTTAACCATCTCTTCCCACTGCTCATCATTAAAAATATCCCGGTCTATAAAATTGCTCTTTAAATACTCTCCTAACTCCTCGCTTCTTTTTAAAAAATCATCTGTTGTCTGGGAAGAGAATAAACTCTTTAACATAAAGGTAAGATCCTGGCGTCCGGATTTTAAATAGGCTTGTCCGGCGGGCTCGAGGATTAAACGGTCGATCTGATCGTTTAAAACAAGTTCCATCTTCGCTTCCGTCATATTCTTTAAAGCGCCGCTCGCGCTATCTTTTCTGTGATAATCAATATTTTCGAGGTACTTTTCCAGATCGCTGATATCTTTGTGCAATTCGGAAAGCTCAAGACCACTCATCGCTCTTTCGATTTGATCACGAAACTCTGAGAGCAGTTCCTTAGGCTGGCCGATTTTCCGGCCGACCATGTCTAAAGCTTTTCCCATATCACTTTTTAGCTGCCCGGCCTCTTTTTTCAAGCGCTCAATAGTTTCCTTATCAGAAGAAGCTTTCTCTACATCTTCAAGAAAATCATCAAGAGCGCCGCTTACATCCTGTTGCAACTTTTCAATCTTACTATGAATATTGTTAAAATCTTCCTGGTTAACTGCCGTTTGTATTCCCTCTAAAACACTCTCAACATCCTCTCTAAAGGCATCGGCGATATCTTTTATTTTTTCCTTCAATGACGCCTTTGCCTCATCGTCAAGGCCGGATTCATCCACACCGCGATTTATCGAATCGAGGGCATCGGATAAATCATCATCTATCTTAGCAAGACTATCAAAGTATTTAGAAAGATCCTTGTCCTTAGCCGTTTCTTTTATCTGGCTGATAACAGTTTCGATACTGCCCGACAAAAGATCTTTGGCTTTTCGCAGCTCTTCCTCTAACGTTCCTTGCGCCCTATCACTCAATAAAGAATCTTCTATGGTTTTATGGATGTCCTTTATTCTCCCGGCTAGATCCTGCTTAATCGACTGAGTCTTCTTTAACGCCGCCGCCGGGTCTAAAAGAACAGCTGCCTCTTTGATGTCGCCAAGAAGATAATCAACATTCTTAGTTAGCCAAGCCTGGAACTGTTTTGTCTCCTCTTTCAAACGGCTCTCTGCCGTCTTGGTCAAAGGAGCTTCTTTTATAGCCTTATCGAGCAAACCGGTAATTTCATCTATATCTTTAACTGTTTTCTTAATTTGCCTTTGTAATTTATGGATATCGCTAACGGTTAACTGCCGGAGCTCTTTATTTGATTTCTCAGACCGGACTTTAAGTTTGTTTCTAGTATAGTTGTAAATAGAATACGCTTCCCATTTTCGAAGTTCTTGCAAAGACAACATTAAATCTCTTTTCAAATTATTGTTTATATTGGCTTTATCTATTTCTCTCGCCAAAGAGTTAATTTCCCTATCTAGTGTTCTTAAATCTTTAGCGCCCTTGATTCTATTAAGCATAAAAAGAGACGCGACCTTAGATTGTAAATTAAGACCCTGTCTGGTAACTTTTCGGACAAAATCACTCCTAAAATTCCTGCTGTTAGCAGATATTGCCGTATTAATATAATCTTTTAGAATAACTTGAGGCGACTGTTTTTTAAGGCCCTTGCCAAGCGAAAGGCCGGACTGTTTATCTTCCGGCGGTTTAATCCCGGCGCCCGGCCTTTTAAGCGGATCAATCAAACCGTCGTCCGAAGGGACACCTTCTAAAGAAGGAATAACAGGATATCCCTGCTGATCGAGAAAATCCGCCAACATAACATAGGCCTGTTCAATTTCAACCGGATCGGCCGATTGTTTAAGGAGGATAACGAGCGACCGCACTAGATCTTTTTTCTCTTTAAAAGATTCCGCCTTGGAAGGATCAAATATATCCTGGATAGATTCGGACAGCTGGTTCCTCCTATTTTCCGCCTCGAACCTCTCTGTCTCTAAAAGAAAGGGTTTTACATATCTTACTTCCGGAAAAATAACATTTCTCTTTACGATAAAACTTATTGCCAAACTGGCAGAAAAAATAATAAAACAAAAAACACAAACAGGCAGGGGGCGGGAAAATGGCTTTTTATAGCCTTGCTCTGAACGGAATTTCAATATAAGGATAAAAATAAACAAATAAGCAGTTAATAATAATACATTCAAGAAATTATCCGTCGCCACGAACAACGGCCCGGCGAAGAAAATCAAAAGAGAAATAATTTGTATATAAGCAAAATTCCGGCGCGAATAGGAGTTGAAGCTAAGCGCGGTTTCTATGATTAAAGCCCCTTTAATCAGAGAAAGGATCATCTCTTCAAATAGAAAAGACGATCTTACTATCCAGTAAGCAATGAACAAAAACGCGGTGAGACTGGATATATCGACAACTATTTGACGAACTTTCTCTTTCTTCTCTCGCATAAACCAATTTAAAACGAACCCGGACAACGATAAGATTATATTGATAAAAACAAAATTCTTGCCGAAGGCTTCATAACTCAAGGCAAACTGAATAGAAATGAGCAGGTAGGTAAGAATAAACGATTGAACTAAAAGGTTATCTTTTCTTCTCATAAGTTTCCCCGCGCGAAGACAGCGGCGAGGTCATCCCCCTTGCAGAAAAATAAAACTTTAATATTCATATGGGCGAGTTCGGCCGCAACCCTGGATTTCATTGAACTTACATCCTGGTTTTCCACTCCCTGGGCGGCAAAGGTAGAAGCGACTAATATTAACACAACTAAAGAGACGTTTTGTTCCTTCAATGATAATATTTTATATACTGAATCCATGTTGTTTTCGGTAATTAAAAGAAAAATCGTGCTGTCCGATGAAACTATACGGTAATTTTCCTGCAAGAAGTCACCCGGCTTTATTTTACTTTTGGCTTCGGCTACAGTAAAAAATTTAAACAGTTCTTCTAGATACGCCCCGCCTCGGTTGGAAGGAAAATAGGCGATTTTTCCCGCGTGGGCTAATAATTCCACGCAGATATTCTTCTGGACAAAATATTTGGCCAAAGAAGCCGATATTTTTATTATATACTCCGCCACGCTTTCTTTCCCTCCGCCGATATTTTCATGCTGGTTTAAAACAAATATCAGCGATACCCGATAAAAACTAATCCGTTGATATTCACGCACGATCAACACCCCTTTACGCGCCGTCGAAAGCCAATGGACACGTTTTATCGGATCGCCTCTTTTGTATTCCCTCACGCCAAAAAAATCGTGATCATCACCGCTTATTGCTGTAGTTTCCAGACCAAACCAAGGCAATCTTCCCCTTACCAAAGGCATCATATATCTAATATCGAATGTCTGAGGATAAACATAGAGCAAAGTCTTCAAACCGTAATCCTCCTCCAAAGAAAACAATCCTAAAAAATCCAAGAATGATACTTTAACCGGGCCCACTCCATACAATCCCCTTTTCTCGCAGACACAGCCGTACGATAACTTAAACTCACTCTTTCGGCCAAGCCAATCGATAAAAAACTTTTTATCTTTTTCCTTAAGATCACATCCTAAGAAATCACTGACGGCGATGTTCATAAAAAAAACATGGCTTAAGTTAGACACTGACAACTGCACCGATAACAGCTGGCCTTGAGTAATTTTTTCCTGAATATCGCGGGAGATGACCAATTTCCCTCTAAGCAAAAGATTAAGCAGTAAAACAAAGAGATTAAAGATAAAGAAAACAGCGAACATAATAAACATGAAGAAAAATATTTCTATTGAGGTCTTTACGCGAAGGATGAAAAAAGACATTTCGGCGACAATAAAAATAAAAATTTTCGGCGAAATTCTTAATTTTAAAGAAGACATCGTGTTGATCCCTTTCCCGCGGGCATAATTGGCATTGCAAGAAGTTTTGAGCTAATCGGCCTTATCAGCTGTTCTTTACGCACTCTGACTGACAGATCAAAATGATACTTCATTTAATTCTGCGTGATACGTGTTGCCTGCGACGAGATACGCTTTCTATACGTACTCCGTGATTTTCATTGCTCGACGGGACATTTTACTCCACTTGCGTTTGTAACATAAGTTTCAATGAACCTCCACCGACTATCCCGAACACCGGGACCCCGAAATATGCTAAATTGGCGGCGCGGGAATTTCAACTACTCCCGAATTTTATAATAAATTCGGGAAAGTCTCAATTAAACGATAAGAGTTGTGTTGAGCAAATCGGAAATGATGCTATGAGACGTCTCCCCGGCCATAACAGCTTTGGGAGCGACATTTATCCTGTGATTCAGCACCCAAAAAGAAAGTTTGTAGACGTCGTCGGGAATAACATAGTCGCGGCCGGATAATAATGCCCATGCCCGAACCGAATTCATAAGAGCGATTGAAGCGCGCGGCGACGCTCCCAGCCTTATATCCTGCCTTTCACGGGTGCCGGCA
>JBDRDG010000013.1:0-2008 GCA_043821045.1 Candidatus Omnitrophota bacterium
ATTTATTCCCGATAATACCGCGGTGGATTTTGTGCGGGAAAAATTTTTGAGCTGATATGAACAAAACAAATCCTGACCTGCTAACCTTAAGCGAAGCTCTTTTGGAGCAAAACCGGGAATTCCGCCTGTTGGCTAAAGGGCTGAGCATGAGGCCGAATATCCGCGAAGGGGATTTTCTCTATATCCAGCCGGTAAAAGGCGGGGATATCCAAAACGGCGATATAATCTTCTTCCGCGACGCCGGCCAGCGGCCGGTAATTCACCGGGTAGTAAAAAAAGATATTGTAAATAACGAAACAATAATCTTTGCCCAGGGCGACGCGATGCTATGGGCAGAATCACTTAATCCGAACCAGGTGCTTGGCAAAGTCAAGCTAATCGAACGCGCTGGCAGGAAAATAGATATAAATTCCCGAATGCAGCGGGCCGGTAATTTTATTAACAGGTGGCGCTATCGGTTGTTTTTGAAAATAAGAAATATTGCCGGCAGGGTTTTATCCCGTATCCAGGGCGGGAGAATTTACGGGCGGGTGATAAAAAAAATCGTAATACCCCGGCTGTGTTACTCTTGGCGTAAAAATCAGGAAGGGCAAAATATTCTTGAGGCTAAAGTAAAAGATAAGATCATTGCTTGCCTGAAAATAGAACAGTTCCCGGAAGAAAGTTTGGAAGGGTTTTGGATTTTTGGCCTAAAAGTAAACTGGGCCTGGCGCCGTTTGGGAATCGCGAGCACGATGGTAAAAGCGGCGCGGGATATGGCCAGGGCTAGCGGGCAGTCAAAAGTCCGGGTGTTTGTTTTTGCGGATAATCAACGGGCAATCAAGCTGTATGAAAAAGCGGGATTCCATCGAGCAAACTGTAATGAGCTTGAGGAATGGGTAAGGGGGGATGAGGGCCGGCTAAAGCAGAAGATCGTATTTGAGGCGGGCGCAAGGAAAGAATCAAATCTTTCCGGGCAGAACAGGCCGGAGGAAATATTAAAAAGGTTTGTCCGGCCTGATTTTAGGATTTCCGGATATCTGTTTGAGCCGGCAAATTTTGACTGGGACAGATTTTTCAAAACAGCTTTGGATAATAAACTCGCGCCGTTCGTTTACCGGCAGATAGAGCATGACGAAAAAATAAAAAACGCAATTCCCCCGCGGATATTGATTAAATTCCGGAACAGCTATCTGGCGACCGCGGCCTATAACAGCCTGATCTTAGATAAATTAAAGACAATACTTAGAGAATTTGATTGCCGGGCGATAAAAACGATTGTATTGAAAGGGCCGGCGTTGATTGCCTTTGCCTATAAAGATATTGGGCTCAGGCCCATGGGCGATTTGGATATTCTCATTAAACGGGAACAATTACCCGCCGCGGATGAGGCGCTGCGCACGCTTGGTTATCAGCGCCCGGTTAATTACGATGACGCGTTAAATGTCCAAGCCGCGTCTTCGGCCAATTCCCTTAAATACAAACTGGACAGCGAAGACAATTTTTTTGTCCACCTGCACTGGCATATTATAAATTGCACCTGGCCGCTGGGTTATCTGGCCGAAAAAATTGATATGCGGGATATCTTTGGCCGGGCAACAGATATAAGTATTGACGGAACCGCGGCGAAGACTCTGGCGCCGGCACAGCTTATTTTGCATCTTATGCAACACAGCATCACGCATCTTTTAAGCCCTTTAATATTGTTCAAGGACATAACCGCGGCAGTAGAAATGTTTGGGGAAAAAATGGATTGGCACAAGCTGCAGGAAACAGCGCAAGCGTGGCAGATGAACGAAGTGCTGGATTTTTGCCGAAATTTTATTGCCGTCGATTTCGGTTACGATATCAAATTTCCGGTAAATGCCCGGCCCCAGGAAGACCGCATCGCCGTAGAAAGGATGCGGCATTGGATAAAAAAATACAGAAATAACTTTTATTTTTTATGTTATCGGATTTATTTGGGCCGGCAAAAAGGAATCATGGCTAAATTGAGATTTTTAATCCGCACGGTTTTCCCTCCGGCTTA
>JBDRDG010000014.1:0-2491 GCA_043821045.1 Candidatus Omnitrophota bacterium
CGGCGGCACTGACGACAGCTACGGGATATACGTCGCCAAATTAGCCGGTATCCCTAAAGAAGTAGTGCAGCGCTCAAAACAGATACTTACTCAACTGGAACTTCATGGAAATTTAAAAGAAAAAATCCGCGCCCGGCCGCCGGGATCAATACAATTATCCCTTTTTTCCGACAGCTGCGGCCAGCTAACGCGGGATATAAAAGAAGAGATTGAATCTTTAGAAATTAATGCGCTTACTCCGCTTGAAGCTATTAATAAAATACAGGAGTGGAAAAAGAAACTTTCCGATTGACGCCGTACATTAAATACTCCGAGAAAGCTTAAAGCACGTAGATAAAACGCCAAAAGAACTTAGCTGATGGGTATGAAAGAAATCAAAAATCAAAGATCAAAATGCAAAATGACAAAGCAAAATTCAAAAAAGATTCCATAGCAAATAAGCAACAGACCCAATGCTTTTTACATTTTGATCTGTCATTTTGATTTTTGCAGTTTGCATTTTGATTTGTTACCCAGACCAATCAGAAAACGGTAGGAATCAATTGACCTTAAATATCTGTCTGTCGCCTAAAAACTACTGATATGAATAAAGTACATATTTTACCGCCGGAGGTAATAAGTAAAATTGCCGCCGGCGAAGTTATCGAACGGCCGGCCTCGGTTTTAAAAGAATTGATTGAAAACTCACTCGATGCCCAGGCAGAGAGTATTGAAGTTATTGTGAAACAGGCGGGAAAAACTTTCATTCAGATAAAAGATAACGGGACAGGCATTGACCCCGATGATATCGAGAAAATATTTCTTCGCCACTCGACCAGTAAAATAACCCGCCTTTCCGACCTGTTCAATATCTTCTCCCTGGGATTTCGCGGCGAAGCTCTTTACAGTATTGCCGCGGTTTCCGACATCACTTTACGCAGCAAGACTAAAAGGGAAGATAACGGCTGGGAAATACATATCCGCGGCGGAGAAAAACGCGGTCTGCGTCCGGCGGCCTTAGGCCACGGCACTCAAGTGGAAATTAAAGAGTTGTTTTTCAATACTCCCGCCCGGCGTAAATTCCTCAAATCGGACACAACCGAATTACACCAGATTATTAATACTTTTACGCCGTATGTGATCTTGTATCCAAAAAAGCGTTTCGCCTTAACTCATAACAATAAAATAATTCTTGATTTATCTGGCGATAAAGATCATCTAAGCCGTACGGCCAAAGCACTAAATCTTAAACCGGAGCATATTCTCCAAAGAGAAAAAAATTTTGATGATAAAAAACTCTCCCTCCGCCTCCTCCTGGGAGACATCAACATCAAAAGGACAAGAAAAGATATGCAGTTTATCTTCGTTAATAACCGGCCGGTATACAACCGCCAGATAAACTTCCATCTAAATCAGACATATAAACTTATCTTGCCTTCCGAAATATACCCTTTCTTTGCCGTTTATATAACCATACCCCCTGAAGATACAGATGTGAATATCCATCCGACAAAACGGGAAGTAAAAATAAAAGATGAATTTAAAATCGCCGCTCTCTTAAGTTCTCTCTGTAAAGAAACCCTCTTGTCGCGAGGAAAAGCAAAACAGGTGGAAAATATACCGTTTCTCTCTGATAACGCGCCTCTTTTAAACCGTTCTCCTTATCCTTCAGGCCAAGACCTTAATCTTAATGAATCATCCCAGCGGACTTACGCCTTTGGTCCGGCAAAACCGGATGTACCGCCTCAAGAAAATATCTTTTCGCAGCCAACCGACCATAGCCTCAAGGCTAAATTATCCAAAGCCAATTATATCGGGGTTTTTCTGAAGAAATACATCTTTTTTGAATCGGGAAGATCTCTCTGTGTAATTGACCAGCATGCCGCCCAGGAACGGATAACTTACGAACAACTCATCGATCAGATAGAAAACGGCAGGGTTGAGGTACAGCACCTGCTTAAACCTATAATCCTTTCGGTTACCGCACAAGAAATTGTCCTCTGGGAAGTTTTAAAAGACATCTTAGAAAAAATGGGTCTATCAACGACCCTATGGGACAATCAGAATATCGCCCTCCATACTCACCCCCTTTTAATAAAACAACCGGAGATTTCTCTCCGTAATCTCCTCTCGGGAGAAGCGCGTTCGAATCTTGATACAGACAGTCTGGCGCGGCGCGCTTGCCGAAACTCTCTTATGGCCGGCTACCACGTATCACAAGAACAGGCTGAATATCTCCGCCGCCAGTTAATTAAATGTAAAGACCCTTTTGCTTGTCCCCACGGGAGGCCAACCGTGGTTGAAATCAAAGAAGCTGTCCTGGAAAAAGAGTTCCTGCGCAAATGATATTTTCTATCCAACCATACCACATATCCAACCATACCACTACCCCTCTATTTGTGCTATAATATAATAGCGAAAACAAAACATAGCAGTTTAGAATATATATGTATATGATAAAAACATCGCCCAAAATATTATTTGTCCTCCTTGTATTATTTTTTCTGCCCCT
>JBDRDG010000015.1:0-5798 GCA_043821045.1 Candidatus Omnitrophota bacterium
ATCTATGAAATACTCTTCGCATAATATTTCGTAAGTGAAGGTTTTTTTCTCTTTAGCCGAGAAAACTTTAAGTTTTACCTCTGTGTCAAGAGGCGGATAAAGGTATGCGTGGATTTCCTCGTCAGTTAAATCTGCTGTCTTATTGCCGTCTATTTCCGATATGCTATCGCCGCCTCTTATGTTTTTCCTGTAGGAATCAGATCTTTTCTGGACGTAATCAATTAGATACGTTTGGTTTTCTTTGTGGCCGCTTATGCCGATGCCGTTTTCATAGCCGTATACCAACTGCGAGTACTCTTCGGCTTTTTTAGGCGGAAAGAAATTGGAGAATTTATCTTCGCGGTCTTTTAGGTTTTTTACAAGCAGGCCGGCGCCGCGGTAAGCGACCATATCTATTCTTTCGCTAGTGTTTTTTAATTTCGCCAAGACGGATTTTTTGTATTTTTCCACGTAGGCGGCATAAATTTTCTCTGATATCGGCTGATAGTAATTTTCATCCATTATCCTGTACACTTCTTCTAAAAGCTCCAAATAAGGCGCATAGTGGGCGGGCGTTTTTGTTTGGTCTGGTTTAGCCGCTAGACAGAGCGAGGTTGATAAATTTGTCCCCCATATCAAGACGATTGTGACAACGATTATTTTCTTGTTCATTTGTTAACGCGCCGAATGTATATTATATCACAATACCCTTATGGCCGTATATGGTTAAGGCATCTAATAAATTCAAAAGCTTACATTTTAGTTTGTCATTTTTATTTTTGATCTTTGATGTTTGATTTTAATTTCCCTGTCTTTTAACAATCCTGTTTTGTTATATAAATTTAAGTTTTATTCTTTAGATTGGGTGGATAATATTCTTCTTAAAACCGCTAATTGAGGTATAAACTATGAGGCAAGCGGCAATAAAGACCGCCGTTGTAGGCACGTATAGGATTCCCGCCAGGCCGAGTAATATTCCCGGCAAAAATAAAACTGTTTTCTTAAAAATATGTTTATATCTACTGCTATGGCCGTCTTTTTCGGCGCTTAAGGTTTCATAAAGCAGGTAAATGCTTAAGAGGCTTGCAGTGATACATAGGATCATGCCGGCTAAAGACAAATATTTCCCCGGATGCCACAGGGTAGATAATTCAATGCCCATAGCGCGTGAAAAGATATAGGACAGCACTAAGGCAGTCGATACGTGGTATATATAAAAGTTTACCGTTGATATCGGGAAGGTGTTTTTACCCCGTCGTTTAATATGGGACAAGAAAAAGGCGAGGATTAGAATAAGACAGTATAGAATTACAGAGGACTGGGTGGTTTTAGTTAAAATTTTCTCTTTTTTTTGATAAGTGTCGCTGTCTGTTTTGCCGCCGTTTTTGTTTGGTTTTAGGAGGTCGATTATTGTCTTGGCAAGTTTTGTTTCAGCGCTTGGCGTGCCGTCGCTATCGGCCATTAGCGGCAGGAAGGTGAAATATTTTATCGGCGAGCTGCTGTATGTGTTATGTACGGTATTATAGGTTTGGTTAAGTGTGTTCTTTGCGGTTGAGGGGTAATCTGGTTTGCCGCTTTCGCCAGAGAGGATTTGTCTATTTTCTTTAGGGATAATTTGTAAACTAAAATCTTCGATGAAGAGGGTTGGGTCAAAGATCAGCCACTGCTTATTTTCCTCAACGTATAAGGCAGCATGAAGTTCTGTCGGGCTTAAAGCATTTTTGATGTTTTCTGTGTTAAGATAACCCACGAGAAAAAGGGGATGTAGATCGAGGTATTTTAAATAGATAAAAGCAAAAGTGGATAATACGTCACAGTCACAGAGAAGGCGGTTATTTGACTGCAAGGTTTTTCCTAAATACGCGTTCCATGTCTCTTCTTCTTGGGGATAAACGTCGGTGATGCCTGTTTGATAGCCAAAGTAAGTGTTTATAATCGACGCTGTTGCTGCCAGGCTTACGAATTCCGACTTATTTTTGACAATATTTAGAAGTTGTTTTATTTTGTCCGGTATGGTGTTGAATTCTTTAATAAGGCCGCTATTTATCTCTTGGTCATAATATATGCGCGAGGGGCCGTTATCTTTCTTAATTATATAATTAAAAACTTTGTCGGCTGTTGTTCCTTTAATCTTAAGGTTGCCGCCGGCGTCTAATATTATCGTTTTATCATCAAAGGATTGCGGTTCAACGCAGCCATTAAGCAAAAAGGGCAGCTGAATATCCAGGTTATTATTGAAATCAGGCAGGATTATTTCCACGTTTACTGTTATATCAGCCTTCCTTTGCAAATGCTTGAAGACCAGATTCGGCGATTGGACAAATTTTCCCTTATCGAAGCGGTCATAAAAATTAGTCACAAAAAAATCGCCAGCCTCAGCTCCCCTTAGCCTAGCGATTATCGGCGGCGGTGACTTTTCATCGTTAACCATAGTTTGAAGCAGTTTTATCGTTGACGGCGCGAATCCTTTATCAGAAGAGTCCCTTTCCATATAGGAAGAATTCTTCTTATCTTTGGCGATACTTTCGCCATAAGGAGTATTTATTCTTTCTTCCCGCATGGCTTCATAAGGCATAAATGTGTAGTCTCGATTGCCGTCCCGCGTTAATTGCCATAGGCTGTCGGCGCCGTCAGTTCGCGGCGGAAATATACGATGAGACTTTTGGCCGTTTGAGACAGTACTTTTAGACGCATCCTTTATAGATATATTTGATAGGATTGATTTTTGTCTTAGGATACCGTTTTTTCTTATTAGATTTACGAGAGAGATGGCGGTGAACGATAAAATAGATAGGGTCGCGACAATAAGAAAGATCGATGCCAATTTAGCCGCGAAGGCGCGGTTTTTATATGTTGATTTTATTTTGTATGGGTTAGCCGTTTTGACATTACGGCTCAAATAAGATAAGGTAAAAAAGAGGAGGTAAAAGAAGATAATCGTGGCGATAAAGATAAAAATCAGCAATTGCATGGTATTATCAGTATATCATATTAGCTTTCGCCGGGAGAAAATATTTTGCAGCCGTTTCTTTGTTAGGTTATAATATGTATAATCGTATCTAAGGCCAGGGGATAAATTATGGTTATTTTTATCCCGACGCGATACACCTGCGGTCTCTTGTCGCGGATGGAAGCGTGGTCGGGATAGCGGATGTAGGAAACCGCGGGCTTTCGGAGTTTTCCTGTGTTTATCCCGATGCCAGAAGACCACGGGTATGCCCGTGGATGAATGGCGGTTTCTTGACATAAAGTAAGGAATAAAATCCTTGAATAACTGCTTCATACCAAGGAACCCTGCAGGGAAAAATTACCTGTATATTATTCAGGGTTTCTGTCATCGGGATTTCCCGAGAGAATACTCGGGACAGGCCGCCCCACGTACTAACGTGGTAAGGAATCCCGTCAAAATGGTAGGTGCCACGCGCATGCACGTGGGGCTCCATTTATATAAGGGTGTCGCGGGATCCCGGTATTTCGGGATAGCCCGCGGAGCTTCATTATATTTTTTGTAAGCTTAAAGAACGGGGAGGATAGTGTTAAAGAAAGCGGCAGTATTGAGTTTATTGGCTTTATTTATCGCCTGTTTCTTTGCCGGTTCGGCGGAATCCTCATCCAAACAGGCGGCCTACGAGTATAATGAAAAAGGCCTCAAGAAACTGGCCGCTAAGGATTATGACGGCGCGATAGCCGATCTTAAGACGGCGCGGATGTATGACCCTTCAAACGATAACATACGTAAAAACCTTGCCGTTGCTTATAATAATTACGGATTTTATCTTATGAAAAGCGACCGGCTGCCTTTCGCGGCGGAAAAGTTTGAGGCGGCCTTGTATTACGACGATAATAACCCTTATACTTTATATAATCTTGGCCAGGTTTACTACCGCCTGCAAAATATAGCGAAAGCGAAAGAATACTTAGGCAAGGCGTATGAGTTAAAGCCTTCAATCCGGGGATTGAAAGACCTTTACGCCAAGGTTAATAACGAAATAAAAGCCGAAGAGAGTTTTGAAAAACTGGAGACGATGCATTTTATTATAGCTTACGCCGGTCAAATGGCGCAGGATAAATTTTCCTATATAAGGACATATTTGGAAGAGGCCTATGGCCGTGTCGGTATGCTTCTTGAACATTATCCTAAGAACAAAACTGTCGCGATATTGTACTCGGAAGATAGTTACAACGGTCTTTTGCATAATAAACCGCATTGGACGATGGCTATATTCGACGGGAAAGTAAGAATTCCCGTAAACAAATTTAAATATTCCAACCAAGACGTTATCGCGATAATCTATCATGAATACGCTCATGTTCTTGTATCGGAATTGGCTAAGGGGAAATGCCCTTTATGGTTAAATGAAGGAATCGCCAGTAAAGCCGAAGAGTACGCCGTGGCCAAAGATAAAGAGACGATTAGAAGGTACTTTGATAAATTCGGCATAGTGCCGTTTAGGAAAATACCGGGTAATTTCATGAATATAAAAGATGCCAATATCGTGAAGCTTTTGTATATGGAATCTTATTTACTGGTGGATTTTATAAGCCATAGAGGGGGAAATACAGCTTTAAGGACTATTCTTGATTACCTGGGAAGAGGCGTCCCTGTTGATAAGGCTCTTTGTCTGGTTATGCAATCGAGCCTTGATGATTTTGAAAGGGATTGGAGAGGCTATATTATGGAAAAATACGGATTTGGTCAATTACGAGTTAGATGAAAGGGCCGTATTAGCTATATACTAAGCAATGTTAAAGATTAAAACCGCACATATCGCTTTCCTATTACTTTTCCTTGTTATTATTGCTGTAAACATTGCTGCTTTGAATTCAGCCGTGCGTCAGCCGTTTACTTTAGATGAAACGGAAGAAGCGAGGATGGGGCGGAAAATAAATATTATCGGACCAAAGACATTTACTCTCCCGCCGGAGGAAGGCGGTGAGACGATAAGCCACGCCCTTTTATATACCTACAGCCACGCTTTAGTGCAGCGTATCTTTGGCAAAGGGGATTTAGCCTTAAGGCTGTACGGGGTTTTTCATTATTTACTCTCGCTTTTTTTAGTCCTGGCGATTATCTCTGAGGTAACACCCGGCGGCGACAAATACCTTAGGCGGTGGGCAAAATACATCGCCGCCGTCCTTTATTTATTAAACCCTTTACTGTTACAGCACTGCCTGGTTATAAATGCCGACAATAATATTCTTACTACAGCTATACTTGTTTTTATCTATTTTTTTATCCGCTTTGAGGTTAAGACAGAAGGCGGGGAAGACAGAAAATACGTGTTATCGAGGTTTCCTTTAGCCTTCCTTCTGGCTCTTTGTTTCTGGGCGAAAGAGCTGACGCCGATATTTGTATCGGCGGGTATTGTTTTATACAGGATTACCGCCGGCGATGTCAAAAAAGCCATAATGGATTTTTTCCTCGTCGCCATTCTGGGGTTGGTTTTATTCTGGCTGACTTGGTGGCTCTATTGTTTTTTTACCGCTACCGACGTCTTGGCTTTTGTCAAGTTTACGATTATTAATAAGTCAAAATACGCCTTTCGATTAGGTTTTATCAAAAGTATTCTTGACGGCTTCTTCGTGGTATTCCGCTGGCCGCTTTACTGGGTTTCCGCCCCATTCTTTACAATATTAATCCTGTTATTATTTCAGAGGATTAAATCTTTTTTCAAACAAAAAAAAGCCGTTATAACCGATTGTATCTTTCTCGTTGCTGCTTGCGTCTGGTTCCCGTATCTATTCTTTAAGCCCAATCCCGATATGATGAAGTATCAGTATCCGGCCTATCCCTTATTTATAATATTTATCTCTTATTA
>JBDRDG010000016.1:0-8028 GCA_043821045.1 Candidatus Omnitrophota bacterium
TAATTTATCCCTGATTTTATCGGTTACAACCGTAGCCTGGCGCAGGCGAAAAATAAGCGTTAAAACAAAAAATAAACCGCTGATTACAAAAAAAGTTGTAAATATCTTCCCTAGCGCCGGCATATTCCAATTTAATATTCCCCTGCCGATAAAACCCAAAATAACGCCGATAACAATTAACTTCGCGATTTCTCCTGATGCTCTTGGCCAGCGGATAGGCCCCACTTCTTTTTCCAGCCGGCGGTAAAGAAGGGAAAAATTAACCAAAGAAGCGATGCTGCTCGATAAGGCGATGCCGCCAACGCCCAAGGGATATATAAAAAGAGCGTTTAACCCCGTGTTAACAATTAATGACACAGTCGCCGCCTTAGCCGGAAAGAGCGGTTTTTGCAAGGAACAAAAAGCGTTAACAAAGATGTTTGAACCGCAGAAAAATATTAAGCCGAAACTGTAAAAAAACAGCGCCGAAGAGGTAAGAGATAAAGAGTACTCGCCAAACTCGCCGCGGAAAAAAAGCATCCGCAAAAGGCTGCGGTGGACGAATAAGAGAAAAATGCTCGCGGGGACAATAAAAAAAATAATATTGCGCAGAGAAAAAACCAAGAGGCGTTTAAAATCCTCCCTGTTACCGTCTTTGTGAAAACGATAAAAGTCAACAATAGCCACTCTTGATATCGACAGGGCAACGAGGGCAAAGGGAAACTGTATTACTCTATTGGCGTAATAAACCGCCGCCATGGCCCCCTGTCCTACTATCCAGCTTAAGGAAGCAAAAATCGTGTCAATAATAACATTGATCTGATAGACTATAACCGACCATATACGGGGAAGAAAAAGTTTTATCATCTTGACGACGACGCTGTCTCCCACAGCTTTTCTATAATCTATTTTTAAACCAAAGCCGTAACGGCGCAGATACAACAGGGATAAAAACAGGTCCAAGCCTCCGGCAATTAATACCGATATAACGAGGACAAAATCTCCTAACATACTCCTAAAAAATATCACGCCGACGATCAACGATATATTTAAAAAGCAGGGCGAGAAAGCCGGCAGGAAAAATTTCTTTAAGGCGTAAAGAAGAGCTTTCAGCGTCGTCGCCAAGCCTATTAAAAAAAGATAGAGGAAAGTTACGCGTAAAAAAGATACGGCCATACTAAACTGAACGGGATCGCGCGTAAATCCCGGGGCAACTATCACTATAAGGTAGCGGCTAGACAGCATGCCGCCGAGTGATATAAGAAAAGTCACCGCCGCAAGGATAAGAAAAAGATTGTTGGCAATGGAAAACAACTCTTTTTTATCTCTATGGTAACCCGAAAGCACAGGGACGGCGACCGAATCGGAAAAACCCTCTCCTAATAAGCTGCGCATCAGATTCGGTATCTTGAAAGCGACGATAAACGCTTCTAAAAGATAAGACGTCCCGAAATAATTAGCGATTAAAACGTCCCTTAGAAATCCCAATAGGCGGGAAATAAATGTACCCAGCCCTACGATTGTCGTGTTTTTGACTACTTTAAAAAACATGTTCGTATTTTCTGCCCTTCGCTTGAATCGCGAGTTTCATTAAAAATGCTTGACAGGCTTACCATCTTTTGGTATAAGATTTATTTATTAAAAAAGAGGTGCGCTATGCCACAACGGAAAACAGCAAAAAAAGATTTAAAGAAAAACGTCAAAAGAAAACGAATAAACCTACTCTTTAAAACTAAGCTAAAGAAAACGCTAAAAAAGCTGAGAAAATCTTTGGAGGAAAAAGACACCGCGTCTTTAGACGCCAACCTAAAAACTTCCTACTCTGTCCTTGACAAAGCAGTTTCTAAAAATATCCTCCACCGCAACACAGCTTCACGCCGAAAAAGCCGGCTGACGAAATTAGTCGCCTCTCTAAAAGGCAAGAAATAACTCTCTCTACCGGCCGGCTTCCCGATAAAAACAAAAGATAAAAAATTCCTGATCATTCTCTATTAGTTAATTGAAAAGAAGTTTGGTAATCAACAGTTGCAGGGCTACTTTTTGTTCAACCCGGCCCTCCTTTATAATCCGTTCGCTCTGCCAGATAAGGTTGAAACATCTCTCCTTCTCTAATGAGTTGTCCATATAGGAAAATTGTCTTGTCAACGCCCCTAATATCTGGACACCGAGAAAATCCTCTTTTTTAGTTTCCTGGTCAAATATATCTTCTAAAACAGACAGGGCCTCCGGCAATCTTTTTCGTCTGATCATTAGAAGAAGCTTTTTTATCGAAGCCTGTTCGGAAAAAGAACTTATCCGGAAAACATGCGCCTCCTTAGACAACAGTTCGAACAATTTGTCTTTAGCCAGGCGTTTGTCGCCCTGAAACTCGAAATAATCCCGCTCAATTTCAAAAATAAAATAGTTGTTGGAAACCATATCCTTAATATTGTCGCGGAGAAACGCTTTAAGGTCTTCCGGCAAGGTATCGGCCTGTTTGAAAATAATAACCTTGTCCCGGCCGAAAGAAAAGCTTAAAACCAGTTCTTTTACTTTATCGAGATGGGCATCTTTACCGTAAAAAACGTGGGTATTAAGAGAGGAATCTTTTTTATTGAGAATTTTTATTGTTATGTTTTCGACCGTTCTGCGGCGGTTTATAGAATCAGCGCTGACAACAAAAAAAACTCTCTTCTTAAACATTTACCAGTTTTCAACAATGACTTCCAGAATCCTTTTTGCCGTATCATCGATCAAATCGGTCTGGGCCGCGGTCTCGCTTTTGGCATTACTGCCGGTGAGGTAGTAAGATGTATCCCCGGTAACATTTCGGTCTATGAAAATTTCCTCGTCACTGTCATAAAGAGTCATATGCACGTCGAGATAAAGCTTCTGCTCTTCCACCTCATCGGCGCTGGTATAACGCAGGCCTTCCTTGCGGTAAGCGATTATCTCGCACTCCAGCTTCAGACTGTTTTCCTTTTGCGCGCTCACGACTTTAAGGCGCCCGTCAACGTTAAATTTGTTGATCAGAGCGTTAGAGAATTTCTTCTCAATCAGGATCGGATAATAGACCTGGGAAGAATACATTCTATCTTCGGAAGAATACATTCTATCTTCGGAAGCAATACTTATTTTATTAACTACCGGCCTTATGAGAATCTTGTCTTCTTTATAGAAAAACCCTTTTGTCGTATAACCGCAGCCGGAAACTAAAAGAAAAATAAGAATAACAACTTTTTTCATTTTATCTTTGTCAAAAATATTCTTTCTCCCAAAACGCCAGCCCGTATTGTCAAAACTATGTTTTGTCTTCTAAAACTCCAAACTCCCGCCAGCCCAATATTTCGTTTCAGCGCGCCTGTTCTAAAACCCGTATCTTTTCGCGCGCCTTTACGGCGTAATCGGTCTGCGGATAGTTGTCTATAACCGACTGGTAATAAATACGAGCGCTGTTAATCTTGTCCTGCTTCTCATAAAACAACGCCGTATCAAAATCTTTCTGCGCTTCTTTATCTTTGATAGCCTTCACTTTCTCACGCGCCTCTTTAGAAACATCGCTTTGAGGGTTTTTCTCTATAACCTCTTCCAGGCGCTGGCGGGCGTCGGAAATAGCTGTCTTATCGTAGTCGCTTCCGGCGGAAGATTTTGAACTGCTTAAGGCAAGATGATATTTGGCGCTGTCTACCAGCTCGTTGTCAGGATAGCTATCGATGAGTTTACTGAAAGCATCCTTAGCCTCATCATAACGGCTGCGCTCAAGAAGAAAAAGGCCAAGTTTATAAAGAGCTTTTGGCGCGTATTCTGAATAGGGCGACGTTTCCGCTATTGTCTCAAAAACTTCTACCGCCGGATGTTCGTTTAAGACACTCAGAGGCACGCCCAAAAAACGTTTTTCTTTAGTTTCACTCAAATATTCTCCTATATAATACTGGTTTTTAACCGCTTCCTGGATACGTTTGCTGTTAGGGTATGTACGTATAAGTTTCTCATATTCAGAGAAAGCCCGGTAATGGTTATTAAGCCGTTCAAAACAACGCGCTATATAGTACTGCGCCTCTGCCGCCTCAAAAGCATCGGGATAATAACTCTTCATTTTACTAAATTCCTTCAAGGCTCTTTTATAGTCGCCGGTATTAAAGAATTCCAACCCTTCTTTCAACTGCGCCTGGGGACTGCCCTGAGGCGTGGATAAAGGATCCTTCCACTTACCTGTTTTCGGCGACCAGATCAAGAAAGGATAAGCGTTAAAGCAGGTAAAAATTAGGATTATAAAAGTCACGAATCTCTTGTTCATAGTGGAAAACTATATCAAATGGCTGATTGTTTGTCAAACCTTTAGTTTCTTACGCCGTAAAACTACAAAACTACAGATAAAAACCAAACAAAAATAATATATAATCACAGCGTAAAGAGGGAAGGAAAAAGCGATAAAAGAAAATTTAACCCTTGCTAAACGGCCGGCTATGTTCATGAAAATAAACAGAGAAAAAGAAAGCGCATCCCCGATAATTATAGGTAAGAAAGGCAAAAAATATACGCCAAGGAATACCGCGATAAGTATAAGGTTAAGGGTAAAAAGAGGTATCAAAATAATATTTGATATAATTCCCAAGAGGTTAATCCTGCCGAAATAAAAAGAAATCAACGGCACCGTCGCTACAGTAACAAAAACCGTAGAGAAGAAAATTCCTTTTACATAGGTAAAAAACCGGTTGGTACTGACGAAGTTAAGCTTAAAAAGGCTAAAGCCGGCTATAAGGCTGCCGACGGAAAGGAAAGAAAGCTGGAATCCGAGATCAAAAAGCCATAGGGGATTTAATAAAAGACAAATAATCCCTGCCGTACTAAACGGCACAGATAAATTAACTTTTCGTTTAAGGAAAAAACTAACCGCGAAAATAGCGTACATTAAGGAAGCCCTTAAAATCGACGCCCTGTACCCGGCCAATACCGCGTATATTGAAACGAAAAATAGTGTCAAAATAAGCCGCGGCCTGAATTTGACTCTTATTATCTTCAATATAAATAACAAAAACAGCGATAGCAACCCCACGTGAAGACCGCTTATGGCAAAAAGGTGGGCTACCGCCGCCTCGATAAAAACCTCTTTCATCTCCTTGGGAGCAAACTCTCTGCGGCCAAGAAAAACCGCCGCCAAAAAACGCCAGGCGTCCTGAGAAAGGTATTTCTCAGCGTAAATAATGACCTTCTCGTGGAAAAAAGAAACCATACCGTCAACAAACCCGACCGGCAGCTTTCTTATATAGGAACCATCCTTTAACCAGAGGGCGTAAAAATAGCTCTCTTTGTATTTACGGCGGGTAAGTTTGCCCTGGACGCGAAAGGTATCGCCGTAGTTTACCTGAGAAAGAGAAAAATCATTGACTCTCACCTGCAGATTAAGGCGATATCCGCGACTCTCCTCTATCCTGGCGTAAAACTTCCGCCCTAAGGAGTAGCTTTGGGGAGAAGATATGACTTTTATCGTAAACTCACTCTTCCCTTTAAAAAAATCTTGCCGGGAAGAGTTTGCCTGGGACGTAACCCATAACGCCCCTAAAAAAACAAAAAAGAATATCAGAGAAACAAAAAACGGCCGTTGATTATTTCTTCTCGCGAAAAACCCTAAGGGAAGAAACAAAATCATCAATATTAAAGTCAGCCAGGATAAAGACAATACCCCTTTTGCCCCTAAAAGAATGCCGATAATAAATGAGACAAAAAAATACAAATGCACCGTTTTCACCGGGTAAAATGGTTAAGTTGGATACTTTCTCAAAGAAAGTTTTTTCAATCAGATTGTTTGGAGGGGTAAGTATCGGGAAGAAAAAAAGAGATCTTATTTATCTAATACGGACTCTTATTCTTTATCACTGTTTGCCGTAACGTATTTTGCGACTGCTTCACGGTCGCTCTCTTTCATATCTAAAAACTCGATTCCCACTTCAAACTGGTTGGCGGCTTTTGAGAGGTAAGCCATCGTACACGGCCGGTTCCAGACAACTTTGCCTTTAGCGTCAATCGGCGGGTTACCGTTAGGCAGGGTTATCTTTAACGATAAAACCGTATCTTTAGCCACCTCTTTGTCGACGAAGATGCACAAGCCGCCGGCGCTGATATTCTTTGTCGCCGACATGTTTGCCAAAGAATCATTTTTAGAATCGGTGTAAGCGACTATGATAAAATTAATGCGGGGATATTTACGCCGTTCAGCGCCGTTATAATTATTATCCTGTGACTCCATATTACTACTTTACTTTCTAAATAATAATTTGTCAAGATTGTTTGGCGGCAATTATTTAAAAAGTTATGTGCTCTTTGATTACGGACAACTTCTTATCGCCGATGCCGTTTACTTTCTTCAAATCTTCCAGGGAAGTGAATAAACCTTTTTCGCGGCGGTAAGAAACAATTCTTTCCGCCGTCTTCTCTCCCACAAGAGGAAGTTTCTTTAACTCTTCCAAAGAAGCCTTATTGATATTCAG
This sequence comes from Candidatus Omnitrophota bacterium, assembly GCA_043821045.1. Classification (GTDB taxonomy): domain Bacteria; phylum Omnitrophota; class Gorgyraeia; order Duberdicusellales; family 4484-171; genus JBDRDG01. The sequence goes on from JBDRDG010000016.1 coordinate 6,447, forward strand.
CGGTAAAGTTTCCTCCTCTTGGTAAACAGACAATCTCTTTGCTTTAATACCGCTGAACCTTAAGAGGCCGCCGGCCGATAATAATAAACAGAGAAAAATAAGCGCTCTTTTTTCGGCGGGAGTTAACTGAACCATATCTATATCAGTAATCTATAAGGAAATATTCTATTATCTTGACCAATACCCCGCTTAAACCACGACGGCATTAACTAATCTTCCCTCGACGTAGATTACGTCTTTAAGCGTTTTTGTTTTCAATATTTCTTTTACTTTCTCCATGGCGAGGGCTTTTTCTTTTACCTCTGTCTGCGGCCACTCTGTTTTTATCATAAGGTGGCCCTTTACCCTGCCGTTCACAAGCACAGCTATTTTTATCTCCTTTTGTTTTAAATAGCGCGGCTCAAATTCCGGCCATTTACCGCGGAAAATAGAACGGTCATAGCCAAGGAAAACATTCGCTTCCTCGCTTATATGGGGCGTAAAAGGCGCTAACAGTTTAAATATCGTCTCAACCACGCGCTTTAATACTTTTCCGCCGATTTCGCCTTCCGCCAGCGATTTGTAGGTCTGATTCACCAGCTCCATAATCTTGCTCACTGCCGTGTTAAACTGAAAATTCCCTTCCAAATCATTAGTAACCTCTTTTATCGTGAGGTACATCTTTTGTAAAAGATTATACTCATCGGGTGTCTCTTTTCCTCCTCCGCCTTCTTTATACGTATTCAAAATATCGAGCAACCGCAATACACGGTTGACAAACCGCCATGCCCCCTGCAAACCTTCATCCTGCCACTCGGCGTCTTTATCCGGCGGTCCGATAAAAAGTATGTATAAACGCATCGTGTCGGCACCGTACTTATCGATGATATAATCGGGTGAAACAACGTTGCCTTTTGATTTAGACATCTTTGCCCCTTTGCAGACGATCATACCCTGGGTAAAAAGACGGGCGAACGGCTCGTCAAAATCTATTAGCCCTAAATCAGCGATAAACTTGTTGATGAAACGCGAATACATTAAATGTAAAATAGCGTGTTCTACTCCCCCGATATACTGATCAACCGGTAGCCAACAATTAACGTCACCTCTAGTGAACGGTTTTTCCTCTTCCTGAGGAGAAACATAGCGCAAGAAATACCAGCTTGAATCAACAAAAGTATCCATAGTATCGGTCTCTCTTTTTGCCGCCTTATTACAACGCGGGCATCTTACGGAAGTAAACTCTTCGATGTAAGCTAACGGCGACTGGCCGGTAGGAAGGAATTCTACCGCCTCGGGCAAAAGCACAGGCAGCTGTTCATCCGGCACAGGCAGCTGGCCGCAGTTAGGGCAGTAGATAACCGGAATAGGAACACCCCAGTAACGCTGGCGCGAAATAAGCCAGTCACGCAATTTGTAATTAACCTTCCTTTTGCCGATATTATGCTTTTCCATATAATCGGCTATTTTCTCTTTTGCTTCTTGTGAATCCAATCGATCAAACTCTTTTGAGTTGACTAACTCACCTTCTCCTTCATAGGCCTTTTCCAAACCGCTCTCTTGGGAAGCCGATTGACGATTCCTTATTACTTCCACGATAGGT
>JBDRDG010000017.1:0-2556 GCA_043821045.1 Candidatus Omnitrophota bacterium
ACCGAGAAATTATATTTAAAAAATAGAAGGTACTTTTTGTATCCGGCAGCAGGGATCTTACTGCTTTTTTCTCTCTTGACCTGGCAGAGAAATTACGAACTCAATGACCCGATAAAAATATGGTCCGCCGGCGTAAGGAACGAACCGAAACACATCGGTAACTGGGTAAATTTAGCCATAGTCTATAAGAACCAAGGTAACCTTAAAAAAGCTAAGAAGCTTATCCAAAGCATACCCGGTTTATCAGAATACAACAACGACGAACAGGCTAATTTATATATAACGTTAGGAGAAATATACTTTTTGGAAAAGAACTACGAACAAAGCTTAAACATTCTCAACAAAGCTTTATCTCTTAACCCAATTGTACCGGTAAAATGGGTAATCTATTACGGCTTGGGCAACGTATTCGAAGCTTTAGGAAACGATGCGCAGGCGTTAATTAACTGGGAGAAAGCTTCGAAGTTAAATCCTGCTTCCTGGGAAACATACGAAAAAATCGGCAGTTTCTTCCTCCAACGAAAAGACTTTATCAAAGCTAAAAAATATATCGACAAGACGGTTAGGCTCAACCCCAACTACTCTTCCCTATTCTTACTGGCCCGCTTTTATGAAGTAGAAGGAAACTATCAAACCGCCGTAAAAGCTTACCGGCAGTCTATCAAACTTAAGCCCGACTGGTTTCAATCTCATTACAACCTATGTCTCCTCTACGCTAAACTCCAAGATTCCCGCTGTTTTGATGAGTTGTCAGAAACCTTGCGTCTAAATCCGGAGTTCATACCGGCACAAAGCCTCTTCCACTCTCTTAAAAAGCCAAATACAAGGCCGCAATGTATCTTTGAACAACATTAAACCCACCCAACGACCAAGAAGATTATCGATGTTCGATCCTAGATGCTCGATCTCCGTTCTAAACAGAATATAATATTTATCTGACTTCTAACATCTGACTTCTGCGACTTACGGCTAATAACGAGCATCGAGGATCTAGAATCCAGGATCTAGTAATGAGGATTAAATTGGAGGATCAAGGACTATTTATTCAAACGATCTTCGCCTTGCTTATCAGGATTATAACCGAGACTTTCGGCTTTCTTGAGATAAATTAAAGCTTGCTGACTCTTAGCGGGGAAAAAAGAAAGATACAACGCCGCCAAATCGCGATAAACCGGGGCAAAGCCGGGATTAAATTCAATAGCTCTCTTATAAAAATCCTCGGCCACAAGAGGATTGCCGAGTTTCTTCGCGTAAACATACCCAAGCCGGTAGTAAGCTTCCCACATCTCGGGTGAAAGCTCGATAACTTTCTTATAGTAGACAACGGCCTGATTAGGATTTGATTCTTCGGCTATTTTGGCTAAACCAAGATTGCCTAATAAACAATCGGGATTAAGCTTAACTGCCTCCGCGAAATAACTCCGCGCCGTTTGTTCATCAGAAAGATTATCAAGATATATGTTTCCCATGATAGCTTTTAAATCGGCATTATTAGGCTCTACTTCTATCAACTTTTGCCATAAGCTGACTGCTTTCTCGTTATCACCGGTCCGCGAATAGATAAAAACTAATGTTTTGTAATATTTCGCCGCGTTTATTTTCAATATATCGTCACGGTACCGGTTCAAAATATCCAACCCCTTGTGGGCTTCTTTGTCCAGAGCGTAAACTGTCGCCAGGTTCAGAAGAGAGGTTGTCCGAATATACGGGTTAGAACTATATATCGTCCCAATCAGGTGTTTTTCCGCCCGGGAAAACAGCCCCCTTTCCATGAAGAATCTGCCTAAGCCTCCGTGGGCAAACTCTGAGCGTGGATTAACCTTAAGGGTGGCCGTCCATAAACTGTACTCGTTTCGCCAGTGAAAATTCCTCACAACGGTTAAAAGAAAAAAAAGGCCGAAGATAAAAATAAACAGCTCTTTTAAATATCTCTTTCGTGCCAACTTCGACAAGAAAAAAGCGGCAATAAAATATAAAGAAAAATAAGCCACATAAGTATGGTGTTCGCTGCAGACAAGAGTCAAGCGGGCAAGAAACTTAGGGGAAAGGCTGATTAAATACCAGAGACAGCTAAACCTTACAACGGCAGGAACCCGCTTCTTAGCGAATACACAAACTAAGATTAAAATAACTATAGCTATCAGGGAAAGATATCCTGAGGGATTGGAAAAACCATTTATAACGGGAAAGTAGTGGTCGATAGATAAACCTAAAGGAAAAACAAATAAATAAAGGTAATAAAAAGAGACGGCCGCTTGGGTAAAAATATTATCAAGCAAGCTGCGCTGCGTGAAGACAACTCCCCGGGAAATAATTATCCCGCCAAAAAGATGCTGGCGTAAACCGAGATAAAACAGGCTAATCAAGAAAAAGGGAGTTAACCGCAAAAAAATATTCCATCCATATCTGCCTGCGGCTTTAAAATCTAACATCCCGCCGCCGCGGCCGCGCGGGTTCCTTGATCCCTCCCTCTTCTGACTAAATCCATAAATGATTTCATAGGAAAAAATTAAGCCAACCGCTACTATGCCGCTTTCTTTTGTGAGCAAAGATAGA
>JBDRDG010000018.1:0-5551 GCA_043821045.1 Candidatus Omnitrophota bacterium
AGGCCCATCGGCCCGCGGGCGTGAAGTTTATCGGTGGATATCCCGATTTCCGCCCCTAAGCCGAACTGATGGCCGTCGCTGAAACGGGTGGAAATATTAACAAAACAACAGGCCGAATCTACCCCTTTAACAAACTTGCCGCCGTTTTTTCTGCTTTTAGTAATAATGCTGTCGGTATGGTGCGAACCGTACGTATTAATATGTCTTATCGCTTCATCTGTATCGGCGACAACTTTTATCGAAACAACCAAATCGAGGTATTCACACGACCAGTCTCCCGCGCTTGCTTTTTTTATACCGGGTATAAGACGACAGGTTTTCTTATCGCCGCGGATCTGGACCACTAAACGATCAAATTCACCTTTAAGAAGGGGTAAGAATTTTTCAGCAATGGATTTATGAACAAGAATCGTCTCCACGGCATTGCAAACCGACGGCCTTTGGGTCTTTGCGTTAACACATATTCTTAAAGCTTGTTTCTGATCGGCCGATTGATCAACAAAGATATGACAGACACCTTTATAATGTTTGATCACCGGGATAGAAGATTCTTCTACAACGCGCCGTATCAAAGACTCTCCGCCGCGCGGGATAACTAAATCTATATGTTGATCTTGTTTGAGCAGCTCGCCGACTACCCGCCGGTCGGTATTATCAACAACGAAAAAAACGGGAAAATCGACCTTCTCTTGAGATAAAACGCCGCTAAGGACTTTACCAACCGCTCTATTAGAATTAACCGCGTCCTTGCCGCCGCGTAATATTCCCACGTTAGAACTCTTAAATAACAGACCAACACAATCACTGGTAACGTTAGGTCTTGACTCATAAACAATAAGGATAACGCCGATTGGCACACGGACTTTATTGACTATCATACCGTTTGGCCGGCGTTTAGAAGACAAGAGTTCACCCACAGGATCAGGCAAGGCGGCAACCTCGCGCAAACAAAGACTCATCTCTTTTAAACGCTTGTCATTTAAAGCAAGTCGGTCGATAAAACTACTGTTGAGATTACTCTTTCTGGCCGAAATAATATCCTTTTTATTTTCCCTCAGGATAAAATCACCCTGCTCGATCAAAGCCCTGGCCATACGAATAAGGATTTTATTCTTCTTGCCAGCCGGCAGGGAAGCTAAGCGGTAACTCGACTCTCTTGCCTGCTTAACGAGCTTCTCTACATATTTACTCATTAACACCTCATCTTACGGCAACGCCTGTTTATCGCTTGCGGACACATAAGGATTACAACACAACTCTTGAGCGGCGGCGACAAAATTATCGCGGTGGATTACTTCTTTTTCAAACTTCTTCTCTCTATGGTTGCACAGCGTTTCGGAATCATAATTTACCAGGCCATAGCCAAGAAGTTCCCCGGCGCTATCGACGACAACGACAGCGTCACCTTGTTTAAATTTCCCCTCGGCGTTAATAATACCTACAGCAAGCAGGCTTTTGCCTTTAAATAAAACCGCTTCCTGGGCACCTTTATCGATAAAAATCTTGCCCTTGGGTTTCTTGCTGAAAGCAATCCACCTTTTTCTCGCCTTATGCCTCTTCTCCGCCGGTAAAAAAAGCGTCCCCAACGCCTCACCGTTTACGATACGGCTAATAACATCTTTCTTTCTGCCGTAGGCGATAGTAGTCCTTATCCCCGAAGACATGGCAATACCGGAAGCTAAAAGTTTACTGTTCATCCCGCCGCTTGTATGGGTTATCCGTTCCTTCCTCGCCAGAGATGTTATTTTTTCCTCCATTTTTCTAACCTCTTTCAGGATATTGGTGCCATCAAATAACCCCTCCACGTTAGAAAGAATAATAAGCGCCTCAGCCGCGATTAAATCAGCGACTAAAGCGGAAAGGCGGTCGTTATCGCCGAAACGAATCTCTTCATGTGAAACGACATCGTTTTCATTAATAATCGGCACGATATTCATCTCTAACAGCTTTTCAATCGTGCTTCGAATATTCATAAACCGCCGGCGGTTATCGAAATCATCCCAGGTAAGAAGGATCTGGGCGCATCTACGCTTATATTTGCTGAACTTGGCGTTAAAAACATCCATTAAAACAATCTGGCCGACTGAAGAAATGGCGCTTAATATGGATAAGTCCTGCGGTTTTCTTTTATATCCGAGACAATTCATGCCGCAGGCGATAGCGCCGGAACTTACCAGAATAACCCTACCCCCCTTTTGTTCTACACTAAGGATATCTTTTACCAGGCGATGGATTAAAGAAGAATCGAGTTTACCGGCGGGAGCGAGTACACTACTGCCTATTTTTACAACCACCTTCTTCATAACAAAATATCCCCCATAAAATCAGCCGCTGTCAAAAGTCTTAAACTTACCCGGCTTATCAACTATTTCCAACTACTTCGCATGTCAAGGGCAGCCGATATCACCTCTTTTAATCGGTCAATACCGCAACTCTCTTTTCCGTCCAAGCGGAAACTATTCTTTGTTTTACCTTTATATATTTTATCAGTTTTAGTTAATAAAGAAAAAAATTTTTTGTTGTTCAACAATCCCTTATCAAATATCCCTATCTGGGCCTTCAATAAAACTATATCCTTATGGAAAGTTTTCTCATTATCGCTTATAAGTAAGACCGCTTTTGTCCTATAAAGATGTTTCAGGAAATTATCACCTACGCCTTTGCCTTTGTCGGCGTCTTTAACTAAGGCGGGGAGATCTAAGACGATAATTTTCTGAAACCTGTATTCATAATCAGCCCACACACACGATTTAGTCGTGAAAGGATAATCAGCGACTTTATAACTCTTGTCGCATAAAATGTTAAAAAGCGTGGTCTTTCCCGAATTAGGCAGGCCGACAAGGGCCAGATCATTGGGGATCCTGTAATCCAGTACAACATCGCGTTCCTCGCCGGGCTCCGGGGGAGTTACGTAGTTGCGCCGGTAATTGCCTTTACCTCCCCGGCCGCCTTTTACAATCTCGAAGATAGAATCGCATTGCTTCATATCAACGATGATTTCCTGATCAGGATTTTTAACCTGTGTCCCTAAAGGAAGATAAAGAACCAGGTCCTCGCCGCTTTTACCGGTTTTGTTATTGGACAGGCCGTTTTTCCCGTCTTCGGCGGCAAAGCTCTTTTTACGGCGGAATTTACTTATATCGTAAATATGGGGGCTTACTTTAAGGAAAATGCTTCCGCCTCTGCCGCCGTCTCCACCCCAGGCAATAGGTTTGTAAAGAGAATCTCTTGAAGTAGCGCGGCAACCGTCTCCGCCCTTGCCAGCTTTCAGGTGAATCACGAGCTCATCAACAATCACTTTTTAGATTTTACGATATCGGAAATCTTAAGGAGGGTTAATATTTGCCGGTGGCCTCTTTTGCGGCGGTATTTTTTTCTCCGTTTATCCTTGTAAACAATGATTTTTTCCGACTTTTTTTCTTCGATGACTTCGGCGTTTACTTTGAAATCGGCAATATAGGGCGTACCGATTTCTACTTTTTTATCGCCAGAGACTAAAAGGACCTTATCAAAGATGACCTTACCCTCTTCCTTTAGGCGCTCAACAGAGATAATGTCGCCTTTTTTAACTTTATACTGCTTGTTTTTGATCTCAACTACTGCCCACATAAGGTAATGATATTAACATACCTCTTAAAAATCGTCAAGCATATTTAAAAATTACTTTTTCACCGGCCAAACGCCGCCTTAAAGGCAGCTTTTAACTTCTATAGTCTTACTCTTTTAATATTTCTTTAATTCTTGCCATTAACTGATCGGCCTTAAACGGCTTTAAAACATAGTCAACGATCTCTTCCTGTTCAACCAATTCTCGCACGCCGGAATCGGCACGGGCGCTTAAGACAATGACCGGTATCTTCTCTTCTTCTTCCGCTACCGCCCGCATTTCTTTCATGGCAATTAAGGTAGAGTAGCCGTCCATAACCGGCATCATAATATCGAGGATAATAAGGTCGGGACGTTCAGAGACAAGTTTTTCTATGCACTCTTTACCGTTATACGCGGTAATAACCTCGTAATTAGCTCTCTCTAATCTTGTTTTCAGGAGAAGAATGATGTGTTTTTCATCATCGACAATTAATATCTTCTTTGCCATCCAATCCGTTCTCTCCTGCAATCACCGTTTATCTTAGAAAACTTTACTATCCCCTTGATTCACTGTTCATTGATTATAGCGACAAGATCTTTTTCGTTATCGCCGTCTTCGGGGAAGGCCGCTGCGGTATAAAAACATTTTATCTTTCCGCCTCTTTGGACCGCGCTTAACCGGTTAAATTCTTCCCGTATTTTGTCGGCGATAAAAAGAGTATCATCTTTTTTACTGTTAATCAGTATAACTAACAGCGTGTAATTATCGACAACAACTACATTCTTTGTGCCGCTCAGAGCGGTGTCGATAATCTTATTTAGTTCCTCAAGTAAATACGCCTTATCCGGCGGCGACGATTCTTCCTGTCCCGGCTCTTCTTTGATATCAAACCTTAAAAGCGAAAACGGCTTTTCATTTTTCTTTGCTTTTTTACAAACATCGGCCACATTTTCTTTAAAAAACTCCCGCGTTTTATATTTAGGCAGGGTAAAGATAAATTTGCTCCCTTGATTCAGCTTACTCTCTACCCAGACTTTTCCGTTATGCAGCTCGACAATACCTTTAACAATCGGCAAGCCCAATCCCGTCCCTTTCTCGCCGGTAGCGGAATCGCGCCGGAACTGCTCAAACTTATCAAAAACTTTAGGTAAATCTTCCTCGGCGATGCCTCCTCCCGTATCAACAACCGCGAACTCAAGACAGTTATCTTTATCAACGACCGATATTGAAATAAAACCGCTCTCGGTAAATTTACTGGCATTGCCGATTAAATTTGTAAATACCTGGACAAGGCTGTCGCGATCGGCGTAAACAGCCGCTTGGCCGGCGGACAGATTAACTTTCAGCTCTACGCCTCTTTCCTTCAGACGCGAAAAAAAGGAAACCTGCAGTTCTTTAACCACATCGGCAATATTAACCATCTCCCTCTTTATCTCAAACTTATTAGCTTCTATCTTAGATAAATCAAGAAGGTCGTTAATAATCCTAGATAACCTGTCCACCCCTTCCAGGCACATGGATAAAAACTCTCTCTGCTCCGGCGTTGTATCTCCCTGTATTCCGTCTAAAACCTGCGATACGGTCTCCCGTATAATCGTAAGCGGCGTCCTTAATTCATGAGAAACCATGGAGAGAAAATCCGATTTCGACTGGTCAATTCTTTGCAGCTCTTTATTTTTCATCTCCAGCTCGCCGCAAAGTGTCTGCATATCCATATTTATTTGCGCCAGGCGTATAGTCTGCTCTTCCAGTTTATCTTTCGCCTGTTTAAGGATCTTCTCGGCGTTTTTACGGTCACTTATGTCCTCGCCGGAAGAAAGAACGCCGATAATCTCTCCTGTTTCACCTTTTAAAATCGTATGGTACCAGAGTATATCTCTCTTCTCGCCCCGCCGCGTAAGCAGGGGAAACTCAAAACTCTCATCAACAGCGACCTCACCGTTGATAACCGTCTGGAAAACC
>JBDRDG010000019.1:0-16226 GCA_043821045.1 Candidatus Omnitrophota bacterium
AAATATCGGTTAAAATGGTTATGATTGACAGTCGCGAGGCTGGCCTCAAGGGCAAAATAAGCCGGATATATTCGCCGCAGCAGTCAAGATATGTTTTGATCAATAATTGTAATAAAGAAGAGAAAAAAGACGTGTTGGAGAGGATTAAACGTGAACTTGCCGATAAAACAGTAGGGGTGGCTTTAGGCAGCGGCGGCGCCTATGGCGGGTCTCATATCGGGGTATTGAAGGTTTTGGATGAACACCGCATACCGATTGATATGATTTGTGGTTCCAGCGTCGGTTCGATAATCGCTTCAATGTGGGCCCTTGGATACAGCCAACAGGAGATGGCAAAAAACCTTATGATATTCGGCAGGTGTGTTAACCCTTTTTCCTTTTCCGGTTTTTCTTTTCCTTTTAAGGGCCTGTTAAGGGCAAAGAAACTCGAGGGTGTTTTGAAGGATATTTTTGGCAACAAAAATTTTTACGATCTTAAACATAGGTTAGGCATTGTTGTTTTTAGTTTCAAAAAAAGGCAGATTACTCTTATCAGCGAGGGGCTTATTTATAAAGCTGTCGCGGCAAGCTGTGCGATGCCGGGTATTTTTGAGCCGATTGTTTTTAAAGGCGATATTTTTATGGACGGGGGCGTATTGAGCCCTTTGCCGACTAAAATACTTCTTAACCAGAATATAAAGAAAATAATTGCCGTTAACGTTATCCCTTCCAAAGAAGAAATTTATAGAATTTATAGGAGCAAGACGCTAAAATTCAACGTTTTTGATTTCATCTTCGGCAGTATAGAGACCATGCAGCAGGAGTTCATAAAAGAGTCGCTAGATGTTTCAGACGTAGTTATCCATCCAACTTTTGAAGGGTTAAAATGGACTGATTTTACCAAAACGGCGGAGTTTATAAAAAGGGGAGAGGCCGCTGCCCGATCAGAAATAGCTTTCCTCAAAAACCTTATCAGTTATTGACCTTGCGCCAAAACAGCTTGTAATTATTCCCGCGGTTAGATCCGGGAGTTAGTTAACAAATCAGCTCACTAAAAGCACGGAGTTTATTCCTCCGAAAGCGTCATCTTCTTTCAGGGCGTTAACCGGGTCATTTATCCACTTTTCATCGGCGACAAATTTGTAACGATAGGTGCCCTTCTTAAGCGGCAGATTTATAAACCACGTGTCGATATTGAGTTTCTTTAATTTGTAGCTTTCGCTTTTTTGCCAAGAATTGAATTCGCCGACAACGTAAATTTCTTTTATTTCTTTTCCTTTAAAAAAGAGAGGAATCCAAGAGGCGTTATTGACTTTTTTGCTGATTTCATCGCAAAGTGTAGTGTAGTCAGCGGCGCCGCGCGAATCTTTTTTATAATCATATATGCTCGTTTGCGAAGATGCCGCTTCACGCAGGTGTATATTGGTTCTAATTACGCTGGAGAGAAGCTGTTTGCCTAATATTTTATTGAGTTTTGTGATAAATGTTTGCGAGAATTTAAACCTGCGGTCGAGCTGGGTAAGTAAGTAGAAAACTGAAGGGCTTCTTTTCTTGTATTCAAAAAGCACGGTAAGAATATTGTTCAAATTCTCTACGCCTTTTAAAGAAAGGTCACATACGGTAAGGGGCACAATACAGTAGCCGCTGGTTACAAGGGCGTTTAAGGTTAAGATTCCTAAATTGGGCGGGCAGTCGATAATACAGTAATCAAAGCCGGCGTCCGCGCTTATTAAAATTTTGGCAAGAATATCGAGTTTGTCTTCGCGATTAGACAGACGCTGTTCGATAGTGCTTAGCCCGATACTAGAGGCCAAAACAGACATATTTTTTCCGCGGGGGATAAGAAAATCGTCTAAACTAAAAGGGATATTTTCAATCACTTTCTCAAACAAGTCGGTAAGAGTTTGTTTCGGCGTCAGGCCAAGATGAAACGTCGCGTGCGCCTGAGGGTCTAAATCAATAAGCAACACACGCCAACCTTGGTTTGATAAGGCTGATGCTAGGTTTACGGCGGTAGTCGTTTTCCCGCAACCGCCTTTTTGATTCACGAGTGACAGGATTTTCATATTTTTTTACCTCCTCCTTTCAAGAAAAACATTTTTCACCAACAAAGGCAGAGTAGTTTCCTTTCCCCCCTTGATAAAAGCGAAACGCATTTGGTTTATCCGGAAAGGGCTCAAGTGAGTATCTATATTGTCCTTTATTTGCACCGGTATTTTTAGATAATCCGATTCGTCGGTCAAACAGGATACTTGCTGGATAATTGGACTGGAGGCATTAGAGAAAAAGTTTGTGTCGCGGAAAATTATTGAGACAGAAAAATCTTCACGGGGGTTTTTAACCACGAAAACGATAGTGGAATTACTGATATCTATTTTGTCGTCTAAGTTTACAATGAATTTGTTCGCCTCTTCCAAGGGCAGTTCTATCGATATTTTCTTTTGGGCTGTTTCTGATTTATCTTGTGTCAAGTCGGCGGCGGACATAACCTTTTCCTTCTCCAAACCGGCCTCTTCTGTATTCGTGATATCGCTGCTGGTAAAAAGAACGGTTCTTGATTTTATTAGCGGCATTAAAATTAGTATGGCAAGAACGGTGAGGAAGGAGTTGATAATTAATCTTTTCTTCCTGCCTTTCTTAACCGTTGGCAGGGGAGGTTGGGAAAAAAAAGCTTTTTTTAAACGTTTCTCGTCGTGCGACGATAAAGAGTTAAAATTTCCCGTGTTACTCATGCTTTCAATTCTTTGGCTAGTATAGCATTGAATTGTTTTAAAATCAAGGTATAATTACTGGATGAAAATGGAAAAGCTGCCGGAGGAAACAAGACTTAATATAGCGGATAGCGTATAGGGATAGTTAAAGAGATAATAGCGGAGAAAGGATACTGAGAAAATCTTTATCTTACTGTTTAGGATAAAATATGGAAAAAACAGCCTTATTATACCGTAAAAAAGATGGCTTAGACCTTGAGTGCCTTTTATGCGGCCATTTTTGCACAATAAAAGAGGGGGCAAAGGGTATCTGCGCTGTCCGTCATAATAAGGGGGGCAAGCTTTACTCTCTTAATTACGGGAAGTTAGTTGCCAATAATTGTGATCCGATTGAGAAAAAGCCGCTTTTCCACTTTTTTCCCGGTTCGCTTTCCTATTCAATCGCATCTGTAGGATGCAATTTCCAATGCGCTTTTTGCCAGAATTGGCAGATTTCTCAAAGTGGTCAGGCTGTAAGTTTAGGTATAGAATCTTCTGAATGCAGGCCGTTTGACGTTGTTCAGGCAGCAAAAGTGAACCGTTGTCAGAGTATCTCATATACTTATACTGAACCGACGCTGTCTTTAGAGTTTGCCCTCGACTGTGCGAAGATAGCGAAAGAAAACAAGCTGTACAATATTTTTGTCACCAACGGATATATGAGTAAAGGAGCCTTAAAGTTAATCGGCCATTACCTCGACGCGGCAAATATTGACCTTAAAGCCTTTAGCGACTCTTTTTATGAAAAATTATGTAAAGCTCATCTTAAGCCGGTGTTGGATACAATCGAACGCATGAAAAAACTTAATATTTGGATTGAATTGACTACTTTGCTTATTCCGGGGATGAATGATAACGAAAAAGAAATCTCTGCTATCGCCGACTTTATCGCTTTTTTGGATAAAGATATGCCTTGGCATATTTCCCGTTTTTTTCCCCACTATAAATTTCGCAAGGCAGCACCGACTTCTTTCAATACTCTTTCTATGGCCTATGATATCGCAAAGAGCAAAGGATTAAATTTTGTCTATATGGGAAATTATAAAACACAATTCGGCGAAAATACTGTTTGTCCTAATTGTTTCCGTATCGTAGTAGAGAGAGAATGTTTTTCCCTGCGGCAATTTTGCCTTAAAAAAGGCAAGTGTCAGTTCTGTAATTATCATATTGCCGGGGTGTTTGTTTAATCGATACGCAGAAATCACCGGCTTAAAAGCCGGGGATGAATGTGAGGCGAGTAAGAGAAACCTCGGGCTTTCCCGCTTTCCTATGTTTTTTATATAATGGTGTTGCGGGATCCCGATATTTCGGGATAGCCCGTGGAGATTCATTTTTTAAAACCGCTCACTCTTTTACCATAAATTTTATCCGATTACTAAATTGTTCCCCGGAAACGTTTTTTTTGTTTCTATGGTTATAATCTTTGCAAGGATTTAGCAAGGATGGCGGCTTTATGTGCGCCATGCGGTATATTACTGGGTATATTTCATAAATCGATATGGTCAGCTGAAAAATTCTTGATATAGTAAAAGAATATGGTACAATACTATCACTAATAAGGAGGATCAATGGCAGAGGTAAGTATTGAGAAAAACGAGGATTTTGAAAAAGCCTTGCGCAGGTTTAAAATGCAGTGTAAAAGAGAAGGGATACTGCGTGAATTTAAAGAACGCCAATATTATACTAAACCGTCACAAAAGCGAAGAACCGTAAAGAAAAAAAGAAAAGGCATTAGGTAATTTTCGAAATAAATATAAATACGGCTATGGGAGGTATAATCCCGGTTTCTTGATGTGAACAATACTCATCGGATGATATAGTGGCCGGATTTTACCTTTTTTGTTAGTGTAAGCCTGTTTCAATGCCGCAAATAATAATTGCCTAAGTAATGGCTGATTGTCGGAAGATAAACCAGATTATTTCAAGGTATATTGACCATACGGCTTCTTCAGAAGATATTCAAACTGTCGAAGAGCATTTATGTGTATGTCAAGTCTGCCGTGAAAAATTAGGCAAGTTCCTTGATAAGAAAGAAATAGAATCTGTTGAGCCCGCGGCAGTGAAACCAGAAATCTCACCCGAGGAAAGAAAAGATATTTTTAGTTACTTCATAGTTTTTGCCGGGATTATTATAGCCGGTTTTGTCCTGTTCCTTTTTCTTTCTTCAGTTAAACATTGATGTTTTTATTAGTTTTTTTGGGGATAGTCCAGGGGTTGACAGAGTTTTTACCAATAAGCAGTTCCGGCCATCTTTACCTTGTCAAAGAGATATTAAGGATCAAGGAAGACTATTTTTCATTATTCATATTACTGCATATAGCCACACTTTTAGCATTGCTTCTTTTCTTTTCCAAAAGTTTACATCTCTTATTAAATAAAAAACTTTTGCTTAATATCGTTATAGTAACTTGTCTTACCGCTGTTTTAGGGCTAGCGATAAAAGTGTATTTGCGCGATTTCTTTGGCAACAAATATTTATTACTGACTTGTTTTCTGATTAATTCTCTTATACTTCTTAAAACCAGCCCAAACCGCGCCGGCAAAAGCTGCTGTGATATCGACTGGAAAGATTCGATTGTCGTCGGTTTACTGCAAGGTCTTTCTCCTTTCCCCGGCATATCACGATCGGGTATTACAATCGCCGGGTTATTAAAAAGAGGTTTTAGGAATCAAGATTCTTTTGTCTTGGCATTTTTACTGGCAATACCGGTTATTATCGGAGCATTGATACTTGAGTTAGCGGATTTTAACCTAAGTGGTTTGATTTTTCCTGATGTTTCGGCGGGTTTTATCGCCGCCTTTATCTCAGGATTAGCCGCTCTTACGATCGTAAAAAAAACCCTCGATACTGTTTATTTTAAGAGATTCGGATATTATTGTCTATTTATCTGCTGTCTGATTTTATTAAATAGCCTGATAGGTCGATGACGTTTCTTAAACGGTATTTTTGTTTTAAATATAAATATAAGGATATGTCCAATGCGCGTTAAATTTAAGTCGGGAGAAGAAGTTTTTTATGCCGAGTTTAACGATACGCCGACGGCAAAAGAAATTATTGCCCGTTTACCGATTGAATCGGTAGTTTCACGATGGGGCGATGAGATTTATTTTGATATCGGTTTCAAGGCTTCCGCCGCCGGCGCTTCAATGGAAGTTTCTGCCGGCGATGTAGCCTATTGGTCGCAAGGAAAATCCTTGTGCGTCTTTTTTGGTCCAACTCCCGCCAGCAATGATTATTCACCGGTTCCTGCCAGCCCGGTAGTTGTTGTCGGTAAAACTGAGATCGTTCCGGAAACTCTAAGAAGGATAGGCTTCGGCGAGAAAATAACTGTGTCGTTAGAAGGCAAATGAACTTTTTAAGCCAAGAAGAAAATGTTCTTCTTGGCCAAACATCTTTTAAGAGCTGTGGCCGGAGGATTATTTAATCTGTTTTATGATAACTTGACACTTTTATCGCAGTTGTTAGAATATGATATAAGGGATTTACCTCCGGGGGAAAAAACAACAATGCCTCGGACAGGGGGAGAGATTTTAGAAAAGAGTGATGAAAGTATCTTTCGGTTCTGCCAACTACGCCTTCTATGCTAATTTAAACGATACTTCGGCAGCAAAAGAAATTGCGCGCTGTCTGCCGCTTGAATTAAGAGCGGAACAAAAAGATGAAAACATCTGTTTTCCCGTGAATATTGATCTCCCGCGGGAAAGTAACGGGTCTGTTGTTGAAAAAGGAGATATCGTTTGGTTACCGCAGCAAGGCGCTCTTGCTGTATGGCTTCGCGAGGAAGAAAAAGATACCAGCCATGGGGCAGGCGGCAGGGAGGCCGTAACGGTAATCGGCAAGGTTTTGGCTTCATTAGATGAGATTAAACAGCTTGCTCCGGGGACAAAGATTTCTTTATCAGCGGCCAAAGAAGATAAGCCACAAGCCGTGGAAAATAAAAGTTCCGATTATCGAATGATGAATCAGGATGAAATTGACACCTTGGTTAAAGAATTATTAGGTAAAAAGGGGTGATAGAAACCTTTATTTTAGGGGATAAAAGCATGAAAATTGATTATCGAAAAGTGAAAATATTTAAAATAAGCAATAGAAAAGGTTATGCCTGTTTATGCGCGAATCATCTTACCGAAGGAAAGACAGCTTTTCAAGCATACCAGCGTATGGTAAAAGCCTTAAGGCGCAGCGGTATAGACCTTATTAGTTTGGATATAAAGGGAGTAAACCGGTTAAAGACCGATGTATAAAAAGAGAGGTATTTATGGCGTGGGATCGTGTTAATAAACGGCGTTTCGTGAGAGTAGAGTTTCCTTATACAATACATATCATTACTGAAAAGGGAAAAGAAATATCCTGCTATACCGAAGATATTAGCTGCGGCGGCGCGATGGTTGTTATAAAGGAAAGATTAGAGATATTAAGTATAATTCAGCTTGAAGTTTATATCGGCCAGAAGACGCTAGCCTGTAAGGGTAAGGTTATCTGGATAACCGAGACAAAAAACGAATTTCTCCCGCGGATAAATTTCTTCCATGTCGGCATAGAGTTTTTTGACATTAAAGAAGAAGACCGCTTGGTGATTGATCAGTGTGTCAAAGAATTATCCGCAAAGAAGTTGAAAGATGCCAAACCCTCTTAGAAAATTTTCTCTGATTGGACAAAAGCGAATAATATGTTTTTTCTAGATTGTCGCGAGGTATTTTGCCGGCTTCGCCATTAGATTAAAAGAGATTTTTCATAATTATAATATTTTGCTTAAAACAATAGTTAAGGAGAATTGACATGGCAGAGAGGAGAAAATTTGTCAGGCTGGATATGAGGATACCTATTAGATGGGAGAATGTTTCTCCCTCAGGCGATAGTTGTGGGGGATCGGCTAATTCCGACACGGCAAAGAATATTTGCCGCGGCGGTATATGCATAATTATGGCGGTTAAACCGTCCATAGGAGATATTTTAAATATTAAAGTTGACCTGCCGTCTAAACGCTTTGTTACGGCTCTCGGTAAAGTAATATGGATGAACGAGCTGTATATGGATGATTTGGACAAGAAACAGGAGTTCGATGTTGGCATCGAGTTTCTTAAGATAACAAAAGAAGATGAAGACGAGTTAAATCGGTTCGTATTCGAATCATTCACCTATTAGAGTTATGCGCCGATTTAAGCCTGGCTTGTTATTTATCGCCGTTATCAGTATAAACATTCACATGGTTCCTTTCCCGCTTTATGCCGGCGCTCAGCCGGAAATTATACCCCGCGAGGTGCTTTTTGGCAATCCTTCTAAAGCAAAACCGCAGATTTCACCCGACGGCACGATGCTTGCTTATTTGGCGCCGCTGGACGGCGTTCTAAATGTTTGGGTACGAAGCATTGATTCTGCCGATGACAGACCTGTCACAAAAGACAATAACCGGGGTATACGCCATTATTTCTGGGCTTATGATAATAACCATCTTATGTATTTTCAAGACCGCCAGGGAGACGAAAATTGGCGTCTTTACGGCGTTAATTTAAAAAGCGGTGTAATCAGAGATTTTACACCGTTTGATGATGTCCAGGTGCGCCTGATTGAACATAACAGATATTTTCCTAACGAAATGATCATTGCGATTAATAAACAAAACCCGCAGGCTCATGATGTTTACCGCCTGGATTTGTCATCGGGAGATATTACCCTTGTTATGGAAAATTTTGGCGATGTCTCATCTTGGCTAATTGATAACCATCTTAAAGTTCGCGGCGCTTTAGTTTCAACTGCAGACGGCGGTTTTAAACTTATGGTAAGAGATGATCTTCAAGATAAATGGCGGGAGTTAATTGTTTGGGAGTTAGAAGAGGCGATAAACAGCGGCACCCTGGGTTTTAGTAAGGATGGGAAAAAGATATATTTGGCTGATTCGCGGACGAGTAATACATCACAGTTGGTTAAAGTCGATATAGAAACTCAAGCAATAAGCGCGATCGCACACGAACCTGATTATGACCTTGGCCAAACGATATTCGATCCCGACAGTTATGAAGTGCAGGCTGTTTCCTTTATGAAAGAACGTCTTGTTTGGCGTGTTTTCGATAGAGCGATGGAAGAGGATTTTAGAATTATTAGGCGGCTTGCCGACGGTGATTTTTCTTTAGTTAGCCGTGATAAGAATGACCGGCTTTGGATAATAGCTTTTACTAAGGATACCGGCCCTGTTTCTTATTATATCTACGACCGCAAAAGCAAGAAGGCGAGATTCCTTTTTGACCATAAGCCGGAACTCAACCGATATACTTTGGCTAAGATGGAGAGCGGATTTTTTCGGGCAAGGGACGGATTGACTATACCTTATTATATTATTTTTCCGCCCGGCAACGAAAGAAAAAACCTTCCGGCAGTGGTGCATGTTCATGGCGGTCCCTGGACGCGCGATAGTTGGGGGTATGATCCTACAGCCCAGTGGTTAGCTAACCGTGGCTACGCGGTATTACAGGTGAATTTTCGCGGTTCAACCGGATACGGTAAAGAGTTTGTTAACGCCGGGAATAAAGAGTGGGGCGGTAAGATGCATAACGATATAGTCGATGGCGTAAATTGGTTAATAGAGGAGGGGATAGCCGACCGTAAACGGATAGCGATTTACGGCGTTTCTTACGGCGGGTATGCCGCATTAGTCGGCGCGGCATTCACTCCCGGGTTGTTCCGCTGCGCTATTGATGTCGTCGGTCCAAGCAACCTGATTACAACAATAAAATCAATTCCGCCCTATTGGACAACCTATAGAAATGTAATTTATAAGCGCGTAGGCAATCCTGACAGTGAAGAGGAGTTTTTAAAATCACGTTCGCCGCTTTTTAAGGCCGATTCCATAAAAATACCGATATTGATTACTCAGGGGGCTAATGATCCCCGCGTTAAACAGGCGGAAGCGGAACAGATTGTTGAAGCTCTTAAACGGCAGGGATTAGAATACGAATATCTGCTGTTTCCTGATGAAGGGCACGGCCTTGTAAAACCGGACAATCGTGTTAGATTCTACGCTGCGGCAGAGAAATTTCTGGCAAAATACCTCGGCGGAAGATACGAAGAATTGTCTCAATAAAACTCACCCTTTCAATTTAGCCTTTATCCCGACGCGTAATACCCTACCTTTAAGGGTTGGGATTCTCCCGAGGAATACTACTCGGGACAAGCTGCTCTGACCAAGCCCGTAAGAAAAGATACTGCGGCTGTCCTTCGACATGCTTAGGATGGTTTGGTTATTTAATCGATACGCAGAAATCCCCGGCTTCTTGTCCCGGGCGAAGTCTCGGGGTCAAGCCGGGGATGAATGCGAGGAGATTATTAGGGAACCCCGGGCTTTCCCGTTTTCCTATGTTTTTTTATATAATGGTGTTGCGGGATCCCGATATTTCGGGATAGCCCGGGGAGTGGATTCATTATGTTCAAGCCCGCGTCTGTAAGGAGTTTAAACTCTTCGAAAGATGGTGAGCGGAGTCGAACCATGAGGCCGCAGAGCTTCATTTATTTGTGATTTCCTTTATTTTTACCTGGCGGATTATTGATTTAAGCGTGCCCGGCTTAATAAAACCGGGGTTTAAGCTTAGTACGTTAGCCGTACCGCAGGCCACAGCTTGTTTTAAACAGTGGGAAAAAGGGTTGTTTCGCAGGTAAGCCGCGATGAACCCGGCAATAAAGGCGTCGCCGCAGCCCACAGGACTTTTTCGTCTCACTTTGGGGGGCAAAGCCTGTAATATTTGTTTGCCATCGGCGACAATCGCGCCCTTTGAGCCGAGAGTGATAGCGGCAATTGTGATGCCGCATTTAGTGAAATACCTTAAAGCTTTTTTTAGCTCGGTCAAAGAATTTAGATTACGGCCCAGAAGCTGTTCGCTCTCTTTTAAGTTGGGCTTTATCATGAAAGGTTTCGCTTCCAATCCGATTTCTAATGGCCCGCCGCTGGTATCGAAGACGGAGATAATATTTTTTCTCTTTGCTATTCTTATTAAGTCACGATAAAAAGAGTCACTGGCACCGGGGATGTTGCGTCCGGAGAGGATGACAGCGCGGCAGTTTTTAATCAGGCCAAAAAATTTCTTTTTAAAGACAGCCGTATCTTTTTTTGTAATGGCCGGGCCGCGCTCTAATATCCGGGTTATTGTGTTGGCGACAGGGTCAATTACAGTAAGGCTTGTCCGCGTATTACCCTTTATGGGGTAAAAATCATGAATAATTTTCTCTTTATCTAATTGATTCTTAATGTAATTTCCGTCACTGCCGCCGAGAAAGCCGCTGGTAAGGCTTAAAACACCGAGATGTTTTAAAACGCGTGAGACATTGATGCCTTTGCCGCCGGCGCTTATTGATATGTTTTGTTCACGAAAATCCCTGCCGGTTTTAAAGTTATCCACGTTTACGGTTTTATCGACGGCGGGATTTAACGTGACTGTAAGTATATAGGGTTTCACAAACTTATTATAACATTAAACTGGAAAAATACGATGCGCCGAAGCAGTTTTTCTTTATCCCGCGATAAAAAGAGTTTGAATTGTAAGAAAATTATATTATAATCGAGATATGATTATTAATAAATTCCCATCGCTTTTTACTTTTTATATAGCGTTCCTATTGATTTTTAATATTCAGCTGGTTTCTTCCGCCGCCGATCGGCATGACGATATAGTTTTAGATTTTAGCGATGAAGCCGAAACCCGCCGGTTAAGAGAGTATCTATATATAAAGTATATAAAGTCAAGCGCTCAGTCGATTGATAATTATAATTTTATTAACGCCAGAAAATATTGCCAGATGGCCATATGCCTCTTGCCGGATGAGCCCGATGCCTACATAACTTTAGGCACGGTTAATAGTTACGAAGGTAAGACGAAACTGGCAATAAGATGTTTCAATAAAGCCGAGGCTTTATTATCCAAAGAGAAATTTCCCGGTTTGCCTGCCGATAGCGACGATAAAATTGGCTTAGTATTCCCTGATCAAGATCAATACGATGCAGTGAAAGAAAGCCTTTATCGAACCTATATGAAAACAAGCACTCAATACATTGAAAATCTTTATTTTACCGAAGCTAAAGAATACTGCGAAGTAGCGATATATCTATTATCTGATAAACCAGATGCCTATATGAATTTAGGTATAATTAGTATATCGGAAAGCAATTTAAAATTGGCGGTCGCTTATTTGAAGAAAGCCGAAGATTTACTCGCCAACGATTATTATCTGAACTCCATTGTCTTTTACAACCTGGGTTTATCCTATTATAAAATGGGCGATTATGGCAAGGCCGCGGAATATTTCGCGCGCGCCGCGGAGTTAAACAATAAAGACGATGAAGTAACCTGCGCCTTAAGTAAAAGTTATGAAAAAATCGGAAAAGAAGAGGATTTTCTCTGTGGCTCAAAGGCGCCGGATCTATTTAAACAAAACAAGGAGACATCCTGCAGTAAAAAAGCTGATAAGGGATTAGGCTGTGTTAAAGGAGATTTTCAAAAGGATTCATCTTCTCTGGCAAAGAGATTATTAGAGAATGGTTCCAACTGTTTTAAAAGCGGAGAATATGATCAGGCTGTGGCGTTAATAAAGGAAAGTATCCTTATTGATTCCGCTTGCGCCGAAGCTTATTATCGGCTGGGAGTAATCTATGCCTATAAGGATGATCTCCATAAAGCCAAAGATTATTTTAGCAAGACAATAGAGATCGATCCTTTCTTTACAAAAGCTTATACAAATCTTGGCAGTGTATACGGTAAATTTAAAGAGTACGGCAAAGCTCTTAAATATTTTAAGCAAGCCCTGGAATTAGACAAAAGCAATCCCAATATTTATTATAATATCGGGATGGTTCATATCGCTATGGGAAAAGAGAAAGAAGCAAAATTTTATTTAGACAAGGCGGAAGCCTTATCGCGGCAAGAGAGCAGCCCTATATCGCTTGATTAGTAACGGTCAATAGAAAAGGGAGTGGTTTAATAATATACCACTCCCTTTTTATGTTTCCACAGCAAAGCTTTACTCTCACCAGCCTTCAAGAACAAACTCTGGTTGAATAATCGGTGTATCATAAGGCGGTATGACGAAAGTTACTACGTCGAAAACCCCGGTAGCTGTACGCACGACAGCATAAAATAATCCTTTTACTGAGCCAAAAAAAAGACAGAGTAGCGCCGGTTCATACTCTTGTAATGTCAAACTCGGCTGTTTAAAAACCTCAACCCAGCCGGATAAACTGTTAGCTATCCCCCGGCCAAGTTTAGTGCCGGCATGGTATTCGTAAGCATAGGCATTGGAGACAGCAAAAAAGAGAATTGCTATGATTACAGCTACAAATGCCACGTGAAATCTGCACATATCCCACCCCCTTTTTATTACCTGTCGCACCTCTCTCGATAATATCCGGTTTACAGATTATCGTCTAATAAGTCGTATCCCTAGAATCATTTAAAACATATTTTTCTGAAGAAAACAAGTGGAGGAGGGAATTGTCGAATAAACAGGGGAAAGGGGAAAACACGGTTTTTCCCAAAGATTTGCATATATAGGGGAATAATTTTTCTTGGAGAAAGCGGAGAGATTTGATTTAAATTGATAACGCCGGCTTGATGCTTCGGCGGCGCGCTCCTTTCGATAAGCTTCGGACACTTCGAAGGACACTGAGCAATGTGAAGTAAAACCCCGCCATTTATGGCGGAAACAAAAAGCGCCGCTCAGTATTCCTTCGACAAGCTCAGGATCCCGAGCAATGTCGAGGGATAACCTTGAGTAAACCTCCCGGTTTTTAAGCCGGGGAAAGGTCGAACAGGTTGATTTAAGCGCCATATGCAGTAAAATATAGTATAAAGATGAGATTCATTAATATATTAATATTTAAATAATTATGATCCGCTTGGATAAGATCAAAAATGAGTTGAAAAGATACAGCAATAAAAAGAAAGCAAAAATATTGCGGTCTTTTTTTAAAACCGGACCGGGAGAGTACGGCCAAGGAGATTTATTCCTTGGTGCTACAGTCCCGCAGATACGTAAAATCGCGAATATGCATTATAGATATTTTTCTTATACTCAAACCGCTAAATTACTTAAATCTAAGATTCACGAAGAGCGTTTATTAGCTCTTTTGATTTTAGTTTCAAAATATCAAAGGAGTGGGTATGGCGATAGGCAGAAAATATACAAGCTATATTTAAAGAGCTCTCGTTATATTAACAACTGGGATTTAGTCGACCTTACGGCGCCGAAGATTGTAGGCGAATTTCTTGTCTCTGAAAACAAGGAAGTGCTTTATGATTTGGCAAGATCAAAAAGTCTCTGGGAACGGCGCATAGCGATTATAGCAACATTTCGCTTTATAAAAAAAGGCTATTTTAAAGATTCCTTGCGCATAGCTAAAATTTTACTCTATGATCGAGAAGATTTGATTCAGAAGGCTGTGGGGTGGATGCTGCGGGAAGTGGGTAAACGCGATCAATCTGCCGAGGAGGCGTTTTTAAAGAAACATTATAAGAACATGCCGCGCACGATGCTGCGTTACGCCATTGAACGCTTTGAGGAAAAGAAGCGGCAAGGGTATCTTAGGGGAAAGTATTAGATAGCGCATGTTTGAGATGAGTTTACTAAACAATGTTATGTTTACAATTAAATCACAATACACAATAGACAAATCACAAACAATACACAAATATAAACACTAAAAGGCAGAAGGTGTTTCGGTAATTATTTATTTGGTATTGTGATTTGTTTGTGATTTGGTATTTGTGGTTTTTTTATCCATTGTATAATTCACGGTGATGGTAAGTAGGGCGAAAAAAGATATGTTAGCCGAGAAGATGGAACGGCTGGGTATTCGCAAGGAGGATATCCAAGAGAAATTCGTTCGGTCGGGAAAGCACGGCGGACAGAATGTCAATAAAGTTTCCACCTGTGTTTACCTAAAACACATGCCATCGGGGATAGAGGTTAAATGCCAGAAGGAACGCTCTCAGGATTTGAATAGATTCCTTGCCCGAAGGATATTAGCCGATAAAATTGAAGCTAAGATGGGGGGGGAGTTGTCTGAGAAAAGAAAACAGATAGAAAAAATACGTCGCCAGAAACGTAAGCGCAGCCGCCGGGCGAAGGAGAAAATATTGCGATATAAGCGTATCAGGTCGGAAAAGAAGGAATCACGGTCGGGTTTCTTAACCGAGAATAACTATTGACTATTAACGATTAAAGGGGTATAAATAAATTGAGGAATAAAAAGTGCGGTATAAAAAATATAGCTTAAAACGGCTTTTGACAAGAGAGCCGTTTATTTTTTTTGGGGGAGGACGGGTTGGTTTAAGGTTGCTTGAGAAAAAAGTAATAAATAAGTAAAAGCAGAGGTTGAATGGAATTCAAAAAGTGGGGCCATGAATTTGACGGCGGCTATACCTCGCCTGATACTCTCCAAGAGGTAGCGGGGGTATATGTTGTTTTATGCTCCGGGGCTTATGTTTCAACAGTAGTTGATGTCGGCGAAGCGGAAAATGTTAAAAAGGCTTTACTTAACCATCCGCGTTCCAGCCAGTGGAAGGACAATTGTTATGGCACTCTTTATTATGCCGCGCATTATACTTTTTCCGCCTCAAAGCGTGACCGGGAAGTTATCGAAAGCCTGATTAGGGAAATAGCCCACCCGCCTTGCGGATAGAGGATAAGAAGGTCAACTTAAAACTCACACTTCAGTCATTTACGGAGGTTAACCAGCGCACAGAATTATTTTATTCATGTTTCCGCATAGTTAATGTGTCTTCTAGTGTTTTTTTGTGGCCTATAAATTAAGCCGTCTGTAGCAAGTCGCAGGGATGAAATAGGAAAGCAATAATTTAGGAGGTTATTTGTGAAAAAGATCACAAGGAGAGGGCGTCCCAAGAAGCAAGTTAAATATACTAAAACGATTAATGTGCGACTTACTCACGAGCAGTGGTTAAATACGATTAATGCCGCCCAAAGATCTCACCTTGAGCCATCGGTTCTTATCCGTAAGGTTTTATTGGATAGCCTGGAGTCAAGTTTTAAGTAGGGCGGCGAGGCAAGTATTATCTATATTTGTTTTGCTGCGGTTGGATTTGATTGTGAGCGATTAAGGCGGCTATGGAATAATAACTGACAGAAGAGGTGTGTCGGGAGGCGGGTTTGTATTTTTGGTCGGATAGCGCACCTTAAACAACAAATAATTAAGAAAGACGGAATATAAAGCCTTACTTATCCTACTTCCTATAATATATCTTATGTAAACTTTTACAATGAGGGGAAATCGGCTAAATAGGTAATATTATCAATCATATTTAGATCATCAATAATATCCTGTGAATTGAAGCGTTGATATTTACTTCTGCTATAATAGGAATATAACACGATATGTGTTGTATATTTTAAACTTATTTGCCTATTCGCCAGAAAACCGCGTCTGTAAGTGTCTGTGTAAGTGTCTGTATGAATGGCTTTTAAAGTTTAGGAGTTTTGTTCCATGAAGCGTAATCCTG
>JBDRDG010000020.1:0-5629 GCA_043821045.1 Candidatus Omnitrophota bacterium
GTATAAAATATAGAACTTTATGTTTTGCGTTTTTTTACTATACGCTATGAGCTAAACGCTATCCGCTATATATATGCTTTGGGAACCTACTCCTTCTAATCTTATTTCTTCGCACACCTTCTTATACCACCTTACCACAGAACATTCTTAAGGCGACATAGTTAGAAGTTTAGCGGTAATATCCGGGTATTTTGCGATAAAACGCAGTTCATCTTCAACCAGGGGTTTTTGATTATGGACGTTGGCAAAACGCACCAGTTCCAGAATATTCGTAGCTTGTTTATCGTCTTTAAACTCTATCTCCAGTTTCTCATAGACGTTGGCAAACCCCTTTATCCCCGAATACTCTCCCACCGTAATCTGCCGGCCGGTTTCGATAACCTCCGGATCGCCCCTTCCCAGCTCCTCAAAATCATACAGCTCGTAATTACGCCTGTCTTTTAAAGCGCCGTCAGCGTGAATGCCTGATTCGTGAGCGAAAGCGTTAGCGCCTACACCCGGCTGATTTATCGGTATAGGCACACCGAAGGCGTAAGAAGCGTATTTGGCGGTTTTCCACGCTTTGGATAAATCAATACGTTCGTCTAAAACATACCTGTCTTTAAAACCGCTGGAATATCTTATCGCGAGTATAACCGATACTAAATCGGCGTTGCCGGCCCGTTCCCCGGTACCGTTAACCGTTGTATTGATAAAAGCGTCGACACCGCTGTCAACCGCCGCCTTCGCCCCTGCTAAGGAAACGGCGACAACCATGCCAAGATCATTATGGCAATGAAGCTCTATGGGCAGTTTAACCTCCCGCGCCAATAATCTTACCCGTTCATAAATAGTAAAGGGATCGTCAAAACCCAAAGTGTCGCAGTAACGAATCCTGTCGGCGCCGTGTTTTTTTGCTCTTTGCGCGAACTCTATCAAATAGTTTATATCCGTGCGTGAGGCGTCCTCAGCATTTATCCCTACCGTCTTTATACCCTTTTGTTTCGCTAAAGCCAGCGCCTCGGACATCACCGTCAATACATTCTCTTTATCGAACTTACCCCTGAATTTGCCCCGTATCATCTGTTCCGATGTCGATATGGAAAGGTTGAGATGCTCAACCTTAGTCAACTTCACGGCTTTCTCCACATCCTCGGGGATAGCGCGAATCCACCCCTCCAGAATAATCGGTTTAAGCGCCCCTTTCTCGGCTAACTCAATATTGGCGTTAATATAATTAGTCTCATGGCGGGTTACCGGAAAGCCGAATTCGCTTTGGTATACCCCCATACTATTAAGGTAAAGATTAATCATCGTCTTCTGCAATTTAGAAAGACAGATGCGCGAAGTCTGAACACCGTCTCTATTGGTTACGTCGATAATATGAATTTTGGCCATCGTATTATACCTCCTTGTGTATATATCAGTATTGTCAAAATATCTTTTGTTTTCTTAAACCATTATTAGCGTATACAAATTAAAAGACTAACGTATAGCGTATAGTAAATACGGATTAATAATATTATTTTTATTATATCCGCCATCCTCAATCTGCAATCTAATATTAACTATACGCTACACGCTATTCGCTGGTTTTCTTTGGTTTTATTTTTGCATAAAACTTTTACCAACATCAGGGCATCAGTATTGTCAAACTGCTTTTATCGGCTTAAAACCGCCTTTTTGCCGCTATTTACCGCGGAGACAAAAATCTTTTCGATAACATCCTCATAGGTATATCCTTTAAAATACGCCTGCTTCATAAAGCCGCTGTCGCGGTTTATATCCGGGTTAGGATTGATGTCAATAACAAAAATTTCTCCTCCTCGCTGGCGCAGGTCAACGCGGAAATAATTCCTGCACCCTAACGCTCTGCCTGCCCGGACAGATGTGTCGATAATTTTATCCCTTAATCCTTTCTCCATATCTTCCGTGAGAGAGGGAGTCAAGATCTTAAATTGATCTGAACTATCTTCCCATTTAGCTTTATAGGCAAAAAAAGGCTCTAGATTTTTATGTTTAGAGTAATCCATAACCGAAATTCCCATAATCTCATAGGGGTAATCTCCCATAAGGGCTACGCTGTATTCTTTGCCGGAAATGAACTCCTCCACAATTAATCCGGCGGGAAACACATCCAGTTTCTCTTCCAAAACACCGCGCAACCCGCTTTCTTCCGCCAGAAGGGAATCACAATCAATACCTAAACTGGCGTCTTCAGAAAGAGGCTTTATGAATAAGGGATACTGTAATTTTATTTGTTTCGCATCAGCCATTTTTCTAACAATCCACCCCGGCGGTACCGCTATACTCCTAGAGCGGCAGATGTTTTTTGCCTCGCCTTTATTAAGACATAAACGCAAGGCCAAAGAAGAACTGCCGGTAAAATCAACTTCGCAATCCTCTAAGACTTCGGCGAACTCGGCCTCTTTTGACGAATCGTCTTCAAACCCTTCAAAAAGATTGAAGACGCAAAATGGATCTAAACGCGCGAGCCTCTCTTTTAACCGCTCTTTACCGATAAAATCCTCCGGCTCCAGAAAAAGGCTGTCGACAAAAAACCCTTTACATACAAGAGCTTCTTTTACCGCCCTCTGGCAACGTAAGGCATCACTGCTATCCTTACGCGAGAACGCTTCTCCGTTTATAGCGATAAAAATTTTGTCTGACATAGACTGGTGTTAGAAAAATGACTTATAACGCCTTAAACCCATAGCGGTTAAGTGATTCGCTAAGGATCATGCGAATCAAATCAGGATATTTGCCTCCTTGCATACTATACATCAGCGGCAAATCACTATATTCGGGAGAGAGACCAGGGAGAGGATTTATATCTATTATACGGGGCATATTATCCTTATCAAGGCGAAAATCTATCCGCGCTATGTCACGCAGGTCCAAGGCACAAAAGGCATCCTTAGCCGCCGCCTCTATTTTAACCTGAATCGCGTGAGGAATCGTATTTTTAGGATGATAAACAACTTCTTCTCTCCAGTTCCTCTTCACTTCCAGAGAATATATAAAATTACCCCCCGTCGGATGGCGCGGCGATATTTTCATCATGCCAAGAAGGCGTAAACTGCCGTTGTTGCCGCACAGCCCGGCGGTTATCTCATCGCCGCTTAAAAACTCCTCAATAACTATCGGCTGTTTATATTTTGAAAGGATAAAAGCGACCCTTTCTCTTAAAGCGGAAAAATCGTTTACAATGGAATTGGTAAATATACCTTTGGAAGAACCTTCCCAGCGCGGCTTGACGATAAAGGCTGCCCCCTGTCTGCAGATATCTCCCAGAGAATCTAACTCTTCTTCATTACTAACCATATACATTAAAGGGGCAGTGATCCCGCGCGCTTTTAAAAAAAGATTGGTAAGGTGTTTGTCTAAAGTTATTCCCATCGCCACCGGACCGGAACCGGAATAAGGGATATTAACGCTTTCCAATATACTGGGAACCTGGGACTCGCGGCCGTTAGTGTTTCCTCTTCCTTCGGCAATATTGAAAACGAAATCGGGCCGTTTTTTAAGAAGGTCATTAAAAAAACTATCCCCCTGTTCAAAGAGAGAAACTTCAAAACCCATCGCCTCTATCGTATTCTTTAAAGCCTGTATGGTCTGAGGCTCATCGTATTCTTCAAAAGCGTCATCGCCGCAACTCTTCTTAAGATTAAAGGCCAAACCAACAGTCCTTACTTCCGCTTTTTTACCGGCGCCGACCGCCACTTTATCTCCATGGGGATTAGCGTAAAAAAATAGTTCGTCCTGATAGTTTCTAAGAACCACGCCTTCGGTTGAGTTTGAAACTAAATAATCCGGCCCAAGAGGAACTTTACCTCTGCCGTCTATGCCGTCAACGACAAAAGTAGGTATACACATACCGCTGGTATACCCCCTCATTTTCTTTATGATCTCTATCCCTTTTGATACCGGCGTCCTAAAATGGGCCGCGCCGACAACGGGATCACACTCAAACAAATAGTACGGCCGTACCCGGATATTCTGAAGTTTATGGCATAACGCCAGCATAACCTTATGATCATCGTTAATACCTTTAAGCAATACCGCCTGGTTATTTAATGGTATGCCGCACCTCTCTAAACGGCGGCAGGCAGAAATAGCCTGGCGGGTCACCTCGCGCGGATGGTTAAACTGAAGGTTAATCCATAAATTTTCATACTTTCCTAAAACACGGCACAAATTAGCGTCTATTCGCTGCGGGAATACTACCGGGGTTCTCGTCCCGATACGAATAACTTGAATATTTGCCAGTTGAGAAATGGAAGAAAGGATCTGATCAAGCTTTTCAGCAGGTAAAGTAAAAGGGTCGCCGCCGGAAACGATAACTTCTCTTATCCGCCGGTTCTGCCTTATATAGCCTAAGGCATTCTTAAAATCGCCCCAGGTAGGATCATGTTTGATATCCCGCCACAATCTTTTCCTTGTACAATGGCGGCAATACATAAAACAGTTGCTGGTTACGACAAGAAGGACCCTGTCGGGATAGCGGTGAACTAAAAAAGGCACCGGCGAAGTTTTCTCCTCTCCCAAAGGGTCTAAAGTATCTTCTTCTTCGTTTTCCATCTCTTCCTGAGTAGGAACACACTGTTTACGTATGGGATCATCGGGATTCAGACGGTCTTTAATTAAGGAAAAATAGTAATGCGGTATCCTCATGCGATAAGCAGAAACAACCCCCTGAAGTGATTTTTCTTCTTCTTTGGTAAAACCAACCAAGGAGGCAAATTCAGCGACATTATTAAACGCCTCTTTACAGGCAATCTGCCAACATTCACTTCTTGTCTTATTAATACAGGCGTCTGCCGGGGAAGACTTATGAGAGTTAGCCTCGAAGAGAAAAGCAGATTCTTTCGAATTAGGCATTTTCACACCGTCCTTTCATTCAAATTAATTCATTGATCGTCATCGGCCTCTCCATCATCGTCAAAACTGCCGTAATCGTCATCGTCGCCAGATTCATCGTCGAATCCCTTTACCTCATCAACCTCAACCTCTATCGGATCAAGCGATATGATTTTTAATGATGTGTCGCATTCGTCACAAACCAGATTGTCATCCGCTTCGTGATACCCCTTTACTTCCAGCGAAGTTTTGCATACCGGACACTTTACTTTCTTTTTCATCTTATCCTCCTTTTAAAGATAAATCTTCCCTTATCTATAAAGACAATGGATATGGTTTTATCTTGTAGTATTCTTAGAAAGGGGCAAAAGGCGTGAATAGGTGGGGGTTCCTCTTCGGGCAAGAAACACTCTTTGCTTTGTTTATCTCTTTCTTTACCCATACATCCCGCTTTTATAATCGGCACTGTTTGTTCGCATATGGAGCTGTACTTCTTTAGAATAACTTTTTTTTATCGTCTCATCGTCTTTCTTAAATGTTTCCAGATAAGAAAACTCATCCAGCAAAAATGCGATAATTTTTATCGTTTCTGAACTTTGATTCTTATTAAGGCTGTAATGGACACAATTACCTTTTCTTTTATCGCTTACCAATCCTAATAAACGCAATCGTCCGAGATGTTTGGAAATAGAAGGTTGTTTTAAACCAAGGATTGAACATATTTCTTTTACGTTTAAATCACTGTCGTTCAGAATATGTAATATACGAAGCCTTGTATCATCAGAAAGGG
>JBDRDG010000021.1:0-6117 GCA_043821045.1 Candidatus Omnitrophota bacterium
GGGTTAACTGATAAGTTAGTTGATATGTCGAAAAAAGAAAACTGGGGCGCGGTAAACCTGCCGCAGCGGGTTCGTAAGGCTATGGTCGATGAAGTTAAGGAAATCTTAGTGAAACAAAATGCGCGGGCGTTTAGCGTTTATCCTGATCGTGAAAAAGGATCTATTCTCGCCCAGGCAGTTTCTTTCGCCGAGGAGGAAAAAGATGTTTTTAAAGCGTTAGCTGAAAATAAAGACGCTTACCTCCTTCGCGCGGCGGTTAGTGTGCTGTTTGAGCGTAACCGGCCGGCGTTAACGCATCTGGTCGGCTCCCGCCGCACCACAGATTTTTTTGCCCGTTTAACCGCGCTATCGCAGGGAGAGGGACAGCGGAAAGGTTCCAGCTCATCGCTTAAGCGTAAAAAGAAAGATAAAAGAGTAAGTGGTAAGGGCGCCGCAGGGAAAAACAGAAAAAGTAATGCCCAGACGCAACCGGCGCGGGGAGATAAAAACGCCGCTGATAAGAGCGGTAATAAAAAGTGGCAGTTTGATGAAAAGTTACCGGATAAAGTGTGTTCTTTTGTCCTCGCTGCGGTTGTGCCTGATTTGCTGGAAGGCCATAGGAAGAATTTATCACGGATCGTTGGCGAAAACGGCGCGGCGCGGATTTTAAATCTTGCCGGAGATAAAATAAAGGCTGAGGGATGTAACATCGACAGCGAGATGAACCGCCGTATTGAACAGGATTTTTCCGGCCAGGCTGTAAATTTATTGCCTGAAACGGAAAAATCAGCCTTTACGGTGTTTAGTCAGGAAGAAACCGGGAGTATCCTTGCTTTTCTTTCCGCAGCAGTAAAAGAGAGCGGTTATTCTTTAGAGATCTTAGCCGATAATAAAGATAACTGGTTCCTGAGAGCGGCAGTCAGCGAAATAACCAAACGCTATAAGGAAAGTCTGGCTCCGGCAATAAGCGTTGGTGCTTATGATATGCTGGCGGAACAAGCGGTTGATTTTTCCGCGAACGCTTCCACCTGGCAGTTTAATACCAGCCTGCCGGCGGCAGTAAAAGCGTTTATGGTCGAAAGAGGGGTCGGTATCATTATCGATCAGCTGTGCGCGGGATATGCGCGGTTAGCTGTCCGGCCCGATAGGATAGCCGCGGTTAAGACTGAGACGGTAGCGGCAGCGAAACAGGAAAACTGGGCCTTAAAAAGTATACACGATAAAACTAAAGCCTGCGCCGCTAAGGCAGTTGCCGCTGATATCGTCGGCCGGCTAGATAGGATTTTTCCGGCGGCAGTCAAGGTTTTAGGCCGCGGCGCTCTTATCCGAGAAGTCGGAGCGGTTATTTTTACCGATAAGGCCGCTGGGCACGTCAATCAATTAGAGGCCGGCCTTATCTTACGCGCGGTAAGAGCCGAGGCGGCTAAGCTACAAGACAGCTATCCGGCACTTATTGAAAGCGTGGGGCTGGGGATTGTTAAGCGGCAGGTGCGCGATTTGTTGTCGCGAGGTGACGCTTACGAAGAAGGGCAAGACGCCGGCGCGGTTATCTCTGCCCGTTTTGTCAATGAAACGGCGCAAAGATTAGAACGGCGGTTTCCGGCGGCGATGGCCGTTGTCGGTGAAGCGGAGTTTGCCGCGGCAATAAGCGGCTTATTATCTGATAAAAACGGCGCGGCTCATATTCGGGCCGTCATTAGTGATTTTGTGCCGATGGCGGCAAAGATGAAAGTTCAGCGGTTAGTTTATCGCGGCGCGGTCGCGGTCTTGGGCGAATCAAAAGTGGAAACGGATATCGCCGCTTTATTATCTCAAGATGAGTGGCAGGAGAAACTGGTTGCCTATGAAAGGAATCTTGCGGCCAACGCCTTGGCCCGCTTAGAGAATGATTTTTATCAGTATCGGCGCGCCCTAAAAGAGAAAAAATGCGAGGCAACGCGGCTGTTAAAAAAACATGGTTCTTGGGAGAAGTTAGAAGCGGCCTTGGGCGAGTTGTCGGCCACGGTAGGGTTAATTGGTGTTTATCCTGTTGTAGGAGATAAAGTAAAGCTGGTACATTTTACCGCCTATGAAACCTATGCGGCTGAATTGACTCTGGTTGTATGCCAGCCGTTTGTTGATATAACCGGGCATCAGGCGGCGATTATTGAGAAGTTGCTTTCGCCGGCAGTAAAACCATTTCTTGAACAGTTTGAAGAAGATGAAAACCCTTTTGGCGTGTTGCTGAATGCCGATGAAGGGGAGTACGCTTCAGCGCAGGCTAAAGAAGCGGAACACGATAAACTGACGCGTGATTTCGGCAGTATATTAGAGGAAGCTATTGAGCAAAATAGCATTAGAGATGAAAAAAAGGCTTTGTCTGACAGCCGCAAACGCGCCTGGGATAAGTTTTTCGCTGTCGTCGAGGCGATTCCCCATGCTAAGGATCATTTCCGAAGTTGGTGGGCGGTGCACGCGGTTTTTGAAGCGATCGGCGATGATTTGGGATTGGTGGTTTTTGATTTTAGAGGCAGAGAAAAAAGCGATCTTAACTTACGGGCTGTTTCGCTTGTCGTGGAAAATGTTTTTCCGTTATTTGAGGGGCGCACCATGCATCCTACTCTGGAAGATTTTGGCCGCAGACATATCACCCGGAAAATTCTTATCATGGATAAAAAAGGCGAATCTCTTTTCGGCGCCGAGGTCAGGAATAACACAGTGATTAACTGGCCGCGGGTTTACGACCGGATAGCTTTAGCCCTAAGTCAAGGTGAAAGTTATACTTTGGGCTTAGAGCGGCATCGCAACCGGTATTTTATTTATCAGGATGAGGCAAGGCAAAGAGCCTATGTCGTTGTTGTTGATTTTTCTCCGAAAAAGACTACGCGTAACGGCATTATGACAATTGATGAGTTCGATGCCCAAAAGGTCGGCGGCTATGTTTTATCTTTAACGCTGGAAGGCGAATCGATCGTCAGGATAAAGGAGATTTTGGCCGGCAGGAGCCGGTTGTATCCGGAGCCGAAACCGTGGGTGCAGGATTTGGCGCGGGGTGCTGTGTCGAGGCGAATATATTTACGTCCGGAAACGCGGCGGGTGATCGTCGTCAATACCCAGCCGCGGCATGAATATGAAAACTACGCCTTTGAGATAGATGGCCGCGGCCGCGTCGATCAGGTTGATGAAGATAATAAAAGCGCGATAATTGACCTTACTGATTATTTTAAACCCGGGGCAGGAAGTTCGTCATCGGTTGATTTGACTAAAAACTCAGGCCGGCAACAGGAAGCGGTAGATTTGACCGCGGCCTGGACGGATATGATGGGAAATAATCTTGATCCGGAGATTATCGCTGTTTTTATTCATAGGCTTAAACTGTTAGTGGAGCGTATTGGGAAGAAAGAAGGATTTGTGGCTAAGAAAACAGTAAGGATTGATTTACCGGCGATTGACAAGATAAAGCGAGAAAAGCCGTTTCGCGGGCTTAGTCTGGTTCAGATTGCCGCTGATGCCGGGCTTCTTGTAAAATTCAATGCTAAGTTACTGGCCGCCGGGATAGGTGTTATTATGGTTTTAAGTAATGGCGGGATCCAGTTTGTCGCGCCGGCGCATGAGGAGAGTATCCTTAAAGTTATCTGCGAGGAGGTTAAATATCTTTTGAAGCAAAAATATCCGCCGCCAGCGGCTATGCTGCGTGGAGCTTGGGACAGGCAGCGATATGTAAAATACTTTAAAAGGGTAATTGAAATATTGCAGGAACGTTTCGATATTATTATTATTTTGAGCAAGCACCAGGGCTGGGTGTTTAAGGCGGCGGAAGAGTTAGGTTGGCCGGTCGATACGTTGAGGAATAAAATCGCGAAGCATAAGCTGGTCAGATTCGCCCGAACGCTTCCTTACTACGGCAATCCGCCGGTCAAACAAAAACAAGTTAAAAAAGACAGAAAACAGACGAAAGACAACAAAAGTCGGAAGACAGCGACCAAAGGGAGTCCCGAAAGGATATTCGGGAAAGGTAAAGGTCAGAAAAATGTAGGAGAAAATAAAAAGCTATCTGGCGCGCTAGTTTCTTCAGCGGTTGATGTCGAAGAGGCATACAGGCAGATTTTGCCGGGAGGAATTCCGACAGTAGAAGATATGTTAGTGGATTGGGATGATATTTTTAAAGAGGTTGATAGGGATTTAGCGATACACAATGTTTTTTATAATAGAGACACAGCTAGTTTCTTAGCTCAAAGAATTCCTCTGGATAAAGGAGATAAAGTGCTTGATTTCGGCACGGGGACCGGAGTCATAGCATGTTATTTGGCAAAAAAAGGGGCGGGCTCAGTCTATGTTGTCGCGCTTGATATTGATATGGATTCAGTCCGGCACGCGGAAGCTAACGCGATCAGGATGAATCTTGAACAGTACATACGGGTAATTCGAAGTGATGGTTACGCGTGGTTAAGGGAAGGCGAACGGTTTAATAAAATTGTTTTTCACGGCGTTCCATATACAGATAATGCGGAAGAAACAGATGTGGCGTTACGTGATTATAAGGGTAAAAGTATTAAAACGTTTTTATCAGGTGCACCATCCCGCTTGTTAAATCGGGGAACAATGATTTTGTTATATCCTGATAATCCTTCTTCTGTAGAAAGAGTAAAGAGACTAGGATTAGAAAGTGGGTTAATTGTTACAAAGCGTATAAAATGTGGGAGCGATAAACATTTGGAATATCTGTATGATAAGGGTTCTGTTTGGTGTTCTGACGGGTTTGATGTGGGCGCGATTAAAGAAAATATGGTAAAAGATGGATGGTTTCCCTGGTCAATCTTTACGTTGACGCGGATAGAAGATGTTGAACGAATAGGGGGGTATCGCCATACTGCAAGTTCATCTTTAGGCAAGGGATCTAAAGATAAAATAAACATTGCCCAAGAAAAAATACATTTCTCAACAAATACAGTGAAGATTCTAGAAGCTCTTATTCGCGGTGATAGACAAAACATAAAGAAGGCAAACGCTTTGGCCGCGCACCTGATTAACCTTTTGCGGGAGTGTCCCAATGAATTCCGCGATGAAGATGTGGCGAGGTTTATATATATTTATTTGAAACTTAAGGTTGTGTATGAAATTCTGCCCCGCGATAAGAAGACACTCAAAAGATGGCAGGCCTTTATGGAAGCCGGGCCGATCACAAGATTAATCTTACAATTGTCAAAACTAAAAGTAGAAAAAGGCGTTATTGTCGATAGTCTATTTCAAATCGCCGCTGAATATGTGTCTCAAGGGAAAAAGGATTTTGCTAGTGTCTGTCACGCTGTCCTCGAGAGTTATCAGCCAGGCTGTTTAAAAGACCGCCTTCGTCCGGTTAATAAAGGCAGTTCTTCGTTAAAAGGGGGGGCCGAAAGGCTTAGTCTATCGGCGAAGCTTTATTGGATAGAGGTTATGTTATCCGACAACGATTTATCTGTTAAGCGGAGAGCCAGGAAGATAATTATGGAATTGCGGAGAGATTTAATAAAATATTCTGAACTTTATACGCGAGAAGAAAAAGAGGAGTTTATCGGCAAGTATTTAGAATGGATGTTCCAGGGCCTTTTAGAAAAGCGGGTTAGCTCTAAGGGGATAATGTCGCTGGTTTTATCGGCCCGGATATGGAGACAATCCTATATTATACGGCATAGTTTAGTATATATAGACAAGAGGTTTATTCTTACCGCTATATGCGAGATGGCCGATACCTACATATACCCTAAACATAGCAATGCCATCGCCTATTATCTGTATAAAATACTGCTTAGTATAACGCCTTTTTATCCGGCAGCGTTACGAAGAGTCGCTTACATGTTTATTGCTATAGGAAAGTATGAAGAGGCCCAGGGGTATATCGATTCGGCGGTTGGAGGAGAAGATAAAGCCTTGCCTGATTCAATCGCTCAGGCGATTCTGTATCTAGAAAAAGGGGAAAGAGAAAAAACGGTCGAAACATTAATCGCAACAAAAGAGATGTTTTCCGACTGTTTTGTTATAAATATGTATCTTGCGCATTTGACCGACGGGGCGGTTTGCGAACAAAGTTACGAAACAGTAAGTGCGCTGTTAAAGCATAAAATCTATAGAGATTTGCTTAAGGCAGTCAGATTTCATATTGACGGATATTACGGTCAGGTT
>JBDRDG010000022.1:0-12256 GCA_043821045.1 Candidatus Omnitrophota bacterium
CCAAATCTTCCTTTATGCCTGCCGGGCTCACTTTCGGCAAAGCCCCCCAATGAGAGTAGTGTTCCCTACGACAGGTAGCGAGATCTATTTTATAATCGCCGTAATAGATTGTCGCCGTACCGAAACTATGGTGCTTTATGAAAGTTATTTTCAGTCGCTCACAAATGCGCCGGGCGAATTCAATCGCATCTCCCTCCACAACGATGTCGTAATCAAAGCTCCTATTATTAACAATAAAATCCCTTACAATCCCGCCCACAAGATATATGCGAAATCCGCTTAGGCTAGCCTCTTTTGAGACGACTTCCATAAAGCGCATAACGGCAGGAGGCATTTTTCTTAATTTCTTAACCAACATATAATATCAACTGTTTCGCAGCATAAAAACATAGTCATAGCACAGTTTATTTTGCTCTCGGATGATACTTAGTATGTATTTCTTTAAGACGCGTCCTGTTTATATGCGTATATATCTGTGTGGTGGTTATACTGGAATGCCCGAGCATCTCCTGGACAGTGCGTAAATCGGCTCCTCTCTCCAAAAGATGCGTGGCAAAACAATGGCGCAAGGTATGAGGGCTACCATTTTTTCTCACCCCGGCTTTCTTAACCATTTTCTTAATCATCTTCCAGATACTCTGCCGGCTCAGTGATTTGCCTCCCTGGGCCAAAAAAAGCCTCTCGGAATTTCTCCCTTTTAGGAGTTTTGGCCTAGCCTCCTCAATATAACGGCGAAGAAACTTTTCCGCGAACTTACCCAAGGGGACAATCCGTTCTTTTGACGATTTACCTTTGCACTTTAAAAAAGAAACATCAAGGTTTAAATCGCTTATTCTTAATTGGCCGATCTCGGAAACGCGCAAACCGGTAGCATACATAAGTTCTAGAATAGCCTTATCCCTTATACCATGGAAGTTATGCAAATTAGGCGCCTTTAGTATCCGTGTTACCTCCTCAAAAGTTAAAACATCGGGGATCTGCCGGCCCAATTTAGGAGTCTCAATCAAATTCGACGGGTCGTTATTGCTTATCTTTTCCCGCAGGATAAACCTATGGAAATTCCTGATCGATGAAATATACCGCGAGATACTTCTGGGAGAAAGAACTGCCCGCAACGAGAATAAGAAATCAACTATATCTTTCCTGTTAATCTTATCCGGACGGATAAGATTTTTATCTTGGAGAAAACACAGATAACGTTTTAAATCCTGACGATAAGAGTTTATTGAATTTAACGACAAGCCTTTTTCTACCTTTAAATAATCGAGGAAGATATCTAGATAAACCGTGAATTTAGAATTCACTTCCGATAGAGGCTGTTTACTTATCTCTAATTTATCCCCGCCAAACATAGAATATTACCGCTAAACTCTCTTGAAAAAATTTAATACTTCTTCGCCCTTAAGATTCGGCTGTTTCTTTAAACCCAGATTTTTCTAAGCCGAAGGCTATGAAAAATCTGCCGGGATACCCTTACGGGCAGGCTGCGCTCGGGCCGACCCCGAATTTTCTAAGCTGAAGGCTATGGGAAAATTCCAAGGACGAAGTTCCGGGGATTTCACACTGTGAAATCCCTCGGGGCCGGGGTTACCTAAAAAATTTGCTTGCGCTCTTTTATTTCGCGAGTCGCTCTCATAACCATATAGTTTTCATGGGGTGGTAAAAAGTTGCGCTTTCTAACGCGAATTTTGGGTTAAAGCGCAAAAGCCGCCGCGAAAATTTCAGAGAAACCGCGCCGCGACTTCTCCTTATCTCAAAATTTCAAACGAAGAAACCTACACCCCGGTCAAGAAAGGATTGTTCAGCCGCTCATACTCAACGGTAGTCGAATCGCCATGCCCCGGGAAAACTACCGTCTTTGGCTTTAGCGTAGTGACTTTCTCTTTTATTGAAGCGATTAAAGTTTCGTGCGACGCGTAAACAAAATCGGTCCTCCCCACTGAATTTAAGAATAAAGCATCACCGCTGAACAGCCAATTATTAATTAGAAAGGATAAAGAACCCGGCGTGTGGCCGGGAGTATGAAGCACCTTAAAGCTAAAACTGCCGAGGGAAAAATCCCCTTCTTCAATCAACGTCGGTTCTCCTTTCAAAACAAAAGGTTTTCCCAAGAAAGACGACAGATTTAAATCCGGCGTATGAAGAAAACTTTCGTCGTTGCGGTGGATATAAAAGGGAACGTTAATGTTTCCTAAACCATATATATGGTCAATATGGCCATGCGTAAGAAAAACAGCAAGTAATTTTAAGCCTTTGTCATTAAGATACTCTAAAACGGACTCAATGCCATAAGGCGCGTCAATAATAACTGCTTCTTTAATACTTTCTTCAAATAAGAGATAACAGTTGACCACTAAATCCCCCAGGGAAAATGTCT
This sequence comes from Candidatus Omnitrophota bacterium, assembly GCA_043821045.1. Taxonomy (GTDB): domain Bacteria; phylum Omnitrophota; class Gorgyraeia; order Duberdicusellales; family 4484-171; genus JBDRDG01. The sequence goes on from JBDRDG010000022.1 coordinate 2,378, forward strand.
TTATTTTCATCCCGCCCTTAAGACTTTTTTATCAAGATTATCGTCTGTCTTTGGAAAGTAATCACTTTTTATTTCAGCCATTTTCTTACTTTACTATAAGTGAAGTCCCGCTGAAACCTTATTCTTACCCAATCGGTTTTCCGTAAAATAATCGTCCTGTCCACATCGGTTGAGTCGGATGTAATCATCTTTTCCACCTCACTAAGTTCATCGCACAAAGGCTGAAGTTTTTGCCTGCCGGCTGAGTCGAGAATTTCCATCATCCTATCCATAATACGCAAGGCCTCAGTTGCCGCTCTTTTCTCCCTTTTATAATTAGGTATCTCGTCTAAGGTTATAGTCTCAATAAGCTGATCAAGCCAACCGTTGATAAAAACATAGTAATCACTATACATCTCCGTGGACGCCACCTGGGGATATTTCTTAAAATCAACGTATATCTGCTCTTCCTGCGGTTGTTTCTTCTCCCTGATGAATTTCTTACGCAGGCTGTAACATCCGCACAGAGATAGGACAAGCGTCAGGATAATGCCGAGTTTATAATAATAATGCGCTGTTTTCTTATTCTTCATATCAAAGTATATTGTAAAGAGTTGATGAAAATAAATCAAATATTATTTATTATTTAACTGCCGTTTAATTTCCCGGACATATTGAAATCGAAAGCCAAACATTACCCCTTTTTTAATTACTGCCCGATGAGACGTTCAAATTCCTTCTCGTCTATTATTTTTACTCCCAGTTTTTGCGCTTTAACAAGCTTTCCGCCGGGATTATTCCCTGATACAAGATAAGCGGTGTTTTTACTCACTGCCTTTGCCGCTTTTGCGCCAAGATATTCAACCGCCTCTTTTGCCTCCCGGCGGCTGAAGTTCTCCATCTCTCCGGTAAAAACAAAAGTCAGACCTTTTAAGCTTATATCGAGCGCCGGCCTTATCTTTTCCTCCAGCTTCAAACCAATCTTTTTAAATTCGCCCACCATCTTTTTTATTTTTGCCTGAGAAAAGAAATCTGCCAGCGACTGCGCCATTACCGGGCCTATTTCTTCAATCGCTTCAAAGTCTTCTTTTTTTAACTTAAAAAAGATATCGACAGTTGTAACCTTGGCGGCTAAAACTCTCGCCGCTTTCTCTCCGATATGGCGTATGCCGAGGCCATAAAGGAATCTACTTAAACTATTGCCCTTGCTTTTTTCAATCGCTTTAACTATATTTTGGGCTTTCTTCATTTTAAAGAGAGGTAACGATAAAAAATCATCAACCTCCAGCTTATATATATCAGCGAGACTTGATACCATACGCCGCCTAACCAGCTCCTCTATAAGGCTTTCACCCATACCTTCTATATCCATAGCTGTACGCGAGGCAAAATGGAAAAGTGAACTTTTTAACTTTGCCGGGCAATCGGGATTTATACAATACCAATAAACTTCTTCTTGTTTCTCTTTAGCTATGGGTTCTTTACAAACAGGGCATATTTTCGGCACGGAGATTTTCTTCTCCCTCCCCTTGCGTCTCGAAACAATCACTTTAATTACCTTGGGGATAACCTCACCGGCCCTTTCGATTAAGACCGTATCTTTAACCATCACATCGAGCCTTTTTACTTCGTCAAAATTATGCAAAGTCACACGGGAAATAGTCACGCCGCCGCATTCAACCGGCGAAAGTTTTGCTACCGGGGTGATAATGCCGGTCCTTCCCACGCCAAATTCTATACTCTCGACCACGGTAGTAGCTTGATGAGCGGGGAATTTGTACGCTATGGCCCAGCGGGGAGATTTTAAAGTAGCACCCAGCTTTAGCTGATCAGTGAAGGAATTAACCTTTACGACCACACCATCAACTTCGTAATTTATACTGTCACGCCGGCTTCGCCAGTAGTTATAATAGGCGATAACCTCTCCCATGTCACGACAATAACGGATATGAGGATTAACGCACAATCCCCAACTTCTTATCTTATCAAAAAACTCCTTATGCGATAAGAATTTAACGCCTTCAGCCCAACCAAAAGAGTGGATATAACAACGCAGGCGGCGGCTTACAAGGGAAGGATCGAGTAATTTCAGCGAACCGCTGGCGGCATTGCGGGGATTGGCAAAAAGAGGTTCTCCTGATTCGTTCTTTTCTTTATTGATGGTATCAAAATTTACTCTGTCCATATATATCTCGCCACGCACCTCTATCGCCGCGGGAATATGCGAGCCTAAAAGGAACAAAGGGATCGACCTCACTGTTTTAAGATTTGCCGTTATATCCTCTCCTCTCTCGCCATTGCCTCTTGTAAGCCCTAAGACAAGCTTACCGTTACGATATGTTAAAGAACAACTTACGCCATCGATTTTCAGCTCCGCCATATAATCTATTTTGCCACCTGTGTTTAATATCCGTTTCACCCTCTTCTCCCATTCACGCACATCATCCTCGCTATAACTATTATCCAAAGACAACATCTTTACTTTATGCGCGACAGTGACAAAGCCGTCGTTAAGAGTGCCGGAAACTCTCTGGGTAGGAGAATCGGATGTGACAAGCTGAGGATATCTCTTTTCTAACTCGCAAAGGCGCTTAAGTAACCGGTCATACTCGCGGTCGGAAATCTCCGGGTCGCTCATGGCGTAATAACGCCAGTCATGATACGATATCCGCTTCCTCAAATCCTCTATTTCTCGCTTTATCTTTTTTAAACCAGCCATAATCGTCAAGACAAACCAACTGCGCTACACGCTATACGCTAGCTGATACAGTTAACATCCCACGTAAAGCCTCTCGGCCAAAATAGTCGGCAGCCCTGCCGCGACAATTTTATCGGCCGCTTTCTTTACATCATAATCGAAACGATGCGTGGTTACGAAACCGCTGTTACTATCATAAAGGCATACGCAACCACGCCGATCTTTATCTCGCGGCTGACCGACACTGCCTACGTTTATGATATATTTAGCCTCAGGAATAATCGGCACTTCATTGGCGAGCGAGTAATATATCTCGCCGTTCCTTAAACAGTAAATTTCCGGCCTGTGAGAGTGGCCGATAAAGCAGATATTTCTCTGCATGATTGTAAAGCTCAAAACGGCATCCTCTTTATTTAGAATATAATGAAACCTTTCCGGTTGAGAAATATTGCCGTGAACACAGGTAAAAATATCGTTTTCATAGACGAGTTGCAAACCAGAGATAAAATTGACCATCTTCGGCGAGGAAACTGTCTTTTTCGTCCATAATATCGACTCTTTAGCGTGAGGGTTGAAAGATTTGATGTCAATACGGCCAAGAAAAACCCAATCATGATTTCCCGCGATACAAACCGGCTCTAATTCCTCGATGAGTTCAATTACCTCACAAGGATTAGCGCCGTAACCTACGATATCTCCCAAAAAAATATATTCGTCTACGCCTTTTCCTTTAAACCAGTTAAGGGCGGCGTGGAATGCTTCTAAATTAGCGTGCACATCGGAAAAAATACCATAACGCATAATCTTCTCTTCCTTAAATAACTATCCAGTAGTAACCAGCAAGAAATAAAATATTAAAAGGCTCTCTATTATAAACTATACGCTATCCGCTAAACGCTATACGCTAATGAACCTCCACCGACTATCCCGCACACGGGAACCCCGAAACCATTCGGGAAAGTCGATGGATTTGTATGTTATCCTTCGGCCCACTTCGTTCGCTCAGGATATCCCGTATTTTCGGGACCCCGCTATATACAAAATATAGGTGCGGGGATTCCCTTCGACTTCACTCAGGACAAGTCGACTACAGACTTTTGTGAGCTCGGAGAGCGAAACAAAAGTCTAAGTCTCATTAAAAATATTGCACTCTGAATTCGTCCAAATCGTTATCCGCTTTACGCCACTGCGTCTCTTCATTTGTGATATAACCTTTAAAATCACCCCTTAGATTATCCAAAAATTGAATAACTTTCTTTGTCTGACTTTGGGCGAGTAATTCCACTCTGCCGTCAGGCAGGTTCCTTACCCAGCCCTTTATTGCGTACCGCTGTGCTAAGAAGCGGGCGGTGAATCTAAAACCAACCCCTTGGACCCTTCCGGTAAAATAAACATGCGCCTGTTCGGCCTCTTCCATCGTCTCTTATCCTAACCTCTCGCCTGCCCTAATATGGTAACCACATAAGAAGGCCTGCGCCGGCATCTCTTTTTTCCCCTGAGGTTTAACTTTTTTGATCTTAACTACGCCCTGGCCGCAAGCAATATCAATACTGTCAAAAGAGACTCTCGCGACCGTGCCCGGCGGAAAAACAAGATTATTTTCGTCGACTTCCACTTCGATTATCTTCAACATAAAGTTTTTATAATAGGTAAACGCTTCCGGCCAGCCGCGAAGGCCTCTCACCAGATTACGTATTGAGGAAGCATGCTTCTGCCAATCAATCCTGCCGTCACCTTTCTTGAGTTTAGGCGCGAAGGAAACCAGGGCCTCATCCTGGGGCGTTAAACTAAAATCTTCTTTCTCTATCGAATCAATCCCCTGCAATAAAACTGCCGCGCTAAAAACAGAAAGGCGCCAGGATAAATTAACCGCGTCGGAATCTCTTCTGATGAGTATTTTTTTCTGTAAAATAATCGCGCCGCTGTCGAGTTTCTCTTCCACCCTAAACACGGTAACGCCGCTTATTTCTTCCCCGTTTATGATTGCCCAGTTAATCGGCGCCGCCCCGCGGTATAGCGGCAGTAAAGAAGGATGCAGCCCCAGACACATTACTCTGGGAAAATCAAGGATAACTTTGGGAATTATCTTGCCGTAACTTACCACGACAAAAAGATCGCACTGTTCGTCTTTTAACCGCCTGATAAAACTATCGTCGGTCAAAGACGAAGGGGTAAGAATCTCTTTGTTTTCTTTCATCGCCAGCTCTTTCACCGCTGTAGCGCGAAGCTCCAGGCCTCTTCCCGCCGGCCGATCAGGCGTTGTAATAATCAGAGAGGGTTCGCGTCCGTAACTAATCAATTTCTGTAAAACAACCTTGGCAAAGTATGAGCTTCCAAAATAAGCGATCTTCATTTAATAATCACGGCTAATTTACAGACCGATTTTCTGTATTGATTAATAACCGCCTCTATATCTTTGATATGCTCTTTCCTCTTTCTTATTTTTATAACCACTGAATGACGGTACATATCGCGCAGTTTAAACGGCACCTCTTCAATAGGGCCGAAGGCATCAAGATTTTCCTCTTTTAATCTATTATACAAACTTTGCGCTTTCTTGATAAGAATATTTTTGTCTTTTGCCCTTAAAGTTATTTTCACGACATTACCGTAAGGCGGAAACTTAAGTTTCTTTCTTAAAAAAAGCTCTTTATCATAAAACAACTGCCACCGGCCATTGATATCTTCCCAAAGATAATGCGTATGGTAATGGCTAAAAACATACACGGGTCCGTTTGTTAACATCGCCGCTTTTTTTATGTATAAAAAAGCGTGGAAAGTAGCCTCATAATCAATTTTAGAAAGGAGATTGTCAATATCCAAAAGAAAACAAGCCCCGATATCAAAAGGCAGATTCAAAACGCTGTTGATTATTTTTGACGCGGTTAAAATGATATTCGTCGATTCTTGCGCTTTCTCTAACTGCCTTATCTCCATCTCAGGAAAGATATCCTTGACGATAGTTTCTAAACGTTCAACCCCCACACCTATAGGCTTAATATACCCTGTAGTACAGACAGGGCAGATATCTTTGACCGCCTCTTTATAGCCGCAAGAAGAACAAATCGCTACCTGTTTTGCTAAAGAAAATTTTAAAAAACTGCTGCAGCGCCGGCACTGGACAATATGACCGCAGTTAGCGCATCTCATAATTGTAGAAAAATTCTCTTTACTCCATACAAGAAAAACCTTCTTGCCGCCGGCAAGGATTTTTCTCATTAGTTCGATGATCAAAGGAGTAAATATTCCCCGTTGCCGGTAATAAAACTCCTTAAGATCGAAAATCTTTATACTCTTGGGATACTCTTTATCGTCATAAAAACCAACTTTTCCGGCCTTACACCTGCGGTAGGTCGCCAGTGAAGGATAATCGCCGCTTAAAAGTAATGGTATCTTCTTAAATCTACACAAAAGCCTGGCGACATCAACTAAATGGTAAAAAGGTTTTTCCGGCTGGAAGTAATAACTAGAAGCCTCTTCTTCTACAATGACTAGACCTAAATCAGCCGGGAAATAAAAAATCGCCGCCCGCGTACCGAGGATAAGAAGTTTCCCTCTTCTTAGACGGCACCAATATTGAAAATTTTGTTTGGGAGGTTGATAGCTGTGAAAGATTACCGTTTTTTCCTGAAAGTTTTCATCTAAACTTTTATAAAACTCCTCTAAATGCGACACGAGGGGAAAACATATAAAAATAGAGTTCGTCTTAAGCAAGCTCAAGGCTCTTTCTCTGTACAAATCGCTTCTTTCTCTAAAAGCTTCTTTTTTTATAAACTCTTCCCTGTGCTCCCCGCTATATTGATAAATCCCTGAAGGGAAAATATCAAAATTTCTTTTCTCGCGCAAATAAGGCGGTAACATCATAAAAACAATCTCACCCCATGGATAAAGGTAATACTTAGATATACTCCTGGCAAACTGTAAATGTTCCGGGGTTAAAGAAGGGTTGTTATCTAAAGTTTTGATAACCGGCTTAATATTCTTAACGCGTGACTGCTTACACAAGGAAACAACCACACCGACACGCTGCTGGCGGTTAAACTCTACGGCAACGCGCATCCCCTCCTCACAGGCCATTTCTTCGGACAGAAGGTAATCAAACTCTTTATCGACTCCTATCGGAAAGACTACTTTTACTATTTTATAATCCATCATATTCTCTATATGGAAAAGACAACTCTATTCACATGAAGATTACTCACCGGGTTCTGTTATTATATATCAATCGCAAGAATACACAAGATAGCTTGTTGCGAACAGTAAAGGGTTTGTGGTAAAATGAATCCACATTGCGCTTTAGCCTCGGACAAGAATGAGGACAACCGGCGTTTTTTAACCGGCGAAAACAATATAACTGGAAATAAAAAGGAGGAAAATCATGACAAAATTATATAAATGGATTGTCTATTCGGGAATTATTGCTTTTGTTCTTTTATCTTTAACAATTATCCTGGGAGCTTTTAGTCTTTCCTATAACTTACACATCGCGATAGGAACGGCGACTTTCGTATTCGCCTGCCTTCACGTAGGATTGGTTATTTTTAAAAACTACCGAGTAAAAAAAAGGAGGTAAATCGATGAAAAACAGCGTTCTCTTAATCCTAACCGCCTGTTTACTCACTCCCCTTAAGGCTTTCACTCACCCCGCCCAGCGGATAGAGATAGCCGCCGATAACAAACTGGTTAATATTTCGGTTAAACACCGCGTCAGCGATCCGGCGTCCCATTATATCAATCAAATAACGGTCTCCCTGAACGGCAAAGAAATTATCAAACAAACCTTTTTACTTCAAAGCGGCAATGAACAGAATGTTTCGTACACAGTGCCGTCGTTAAAAGCCGGCGATGCGATTGACGCGGAAGCTAACTGCAGCAAAGGCGGCAGGCGTAAAGAATCTATAGCGATAAAATAAACGCGGTATATTTGTCCTCTTGTGATAAGAATCAAAACCGCGGGGAAAACTTTAGAAAAAACCTCTCTTTCACAGTCAGAGAGATATAACACAACTAATCATTGACAGGTTGCGATAACGTTGCTATAGTCAAGAATACATGGGAAGGAAAGAAAAATTATAATCTGAGTTTGAAACGGGTTGGCAATAACTTCTCCTGTAAATAATGGAGACTCTGACAGACACAACATCTTTTACCTGTATCGGTATCTGGCTGGTAATCCTGGTAATATATATAGTTTCTAATCTCTTCTACTCTAAACAGCGCGATAATCTTTGCGGGTATGTAAGCAAAGAACACCCCAAATACTGGGAATCAATCCCTAAAAAACACTTATTGGTAAATTATCCCCATATTAACTGGAGTTTTTTCTTAAGCAACGGCCAGTTTCCCGACGAGAAATCGCAAAATCAGTTTTTAGCAACAAAGTTTTTGTTGATTATCAATTTACTATCCGCCATTCTATTAGTTTTATCCCTTTTAGTATTGGCAGTTGTTTTCTGGCTGAAAAAAGGCCAGCTCCCCGCGCCGTTAACAAAAGAATCCATCCACTCTTAAAAAAGACTCACTAAGAACAACACCCCATTTCTTAAATATATCCTCGTTTTCCTCGGATATGCCATATATTGCCCTTATCATACGTTTTATATATCGACAAATAAGAAAAAAAATAATAAAATATACTTAACTAAAAATGTTTTCGATAAAAATAGACAAACAGCACAATTTATTAACCCTCACGTTCCGCGGCAATTTTGATGCCGAACAGGGGCAGCTTCTTTGCAAAAGGCTCAAACAGGAACTCCCCAAACTGAAAAAAGGATTCAGCATACTCACCGATCTTTCGGAATTAGACAATATGGAACTTGAATCAGCCGAGTTTATTCGCGAGACCATGATTATATGCAACACGCACGGCGTTTCAAGAATATCCCGTGTAATCCCCGCCCCGGAAAAAGACATCGGATTGAATATAATGTCGGCGTTCCATTACTCAAAAAAAGTTAAAATTCAAACGCACAAGACTCTCGAGAAAGCGAAATACCACTTAATGCTAAACTGGGACATGACTCTCTCCAATCGAATCGTCGTTATATTTCAAGTCGTTAAAACAAAAATATTAAACGCCGTTTCTTCCGGCGCATCCCGCCTATGCGTCATAACCTTAGGATTTATCGCCCTTATTATTTTACGAAGATACGTGCACGCCTTCGGCATATCCTTAGGATACCTGTATGTGACATTAATCTCTCTTTCCGGCTTTTGGTTTGGCGTAAAAGGCGGCGTTATCGCCGCCAGCGCGGCAACAATAATGTTTTTGCTGGAAATAAACACCTTCAGCCTCTGGGCGACAAGAGACTCTGTAACCAATACTATGTTCCTGCGCCTGCCGGTTTATTTTTTAAGCGGCATCGTTATCGGCCACTTATCAGCCCTTGAACAGAAATTAAGAAAAAACATGGAGTTTCTCGCCGGCCATGACGAGCTTACTGGCTTTTTCAATCTTAGATGCGCCTTGACCTTCCTGGAAAAAGAGTTCAGCCGCAGCCGCCGCCAGAAAAAAAACTTATCTATCGCCATAATTGATATTGATCATTTTAAAAATATAAACGATTCTCACGGCCATATCGCCGGCAATGATGTTTTAAAAAAATTCTCCCAGGTGATAAAAAATAACATACGCGCGTCTGACCTTGTAGGAAGATACGGCGGCGATGAGTTTCTTTTAATATTTCCCGAATCAAACATCGAACAGGCGACAAATATCCTACAAAGGATTAAAGAAGAAATTCTTCAAACAAAAATCACTTCTTGCCTGACGGGAAAATCAATAAATTTGAGCTTCAGCGCCGGATTAGCGATCTATTCAGCAAACATCAAAAACATGGACACCTTAATTAACAAAGCCGACCACGCTCTCTACAACGCTAAAAACCAGGGGCGTAACCGCATATTGGCCATTTAAAACCTAAAGGCAAAGATGAAACTTACCGCCGCCTTTAATGAAACTCCGCGGGCTATCCCGAAATACCGGGATCCCGCGACAAAATTATATAAAAAATACAGGAAAGCGGGAAAGCCCGCGGTTTCCCACATACCCTACGCGCCAAGCAGCTTGTCCCGAGTATTCCTCGGGACAAGCCCGGCCACGCTTCCATCCGCGGCAAGAGACCTCAGGTGTATCGCGTCGGGATAAAACAGCGGTGGCCGTGTTTATCTTCGGTTGTTTCAGGAGGAAAAAAATGGTT
>JBDRDG010000023.1:0-2516 GCA_043821045.1 Candidatus Omnitrophota bacterium
CCCATGACTATAAAAGAAACGGCACTACCACGCTGTTCGCGGCGCTAAATGTGGCTACAGGGGAAGTAATTGGGGAGTGCCACCCCAGACATCGGCACCAGGAGTTCCTGAAGTTCCTTAAGCAGCTCGATAAAGAGGTGCCAGACAAAGAGCTACACCTGATCTTAGATAACTACGGTACTCATAAACAAGAGAAGGTGCAGAAGTGGCTCAAGAGACATAAGCGGTTTCACCTTCATTTTACTCCTACTGGAGCCTCGTGGATGAACATGGTGGAAATCTGGTTTGGTATACTGACTAACCAGGCGATTCGTAGGGGCAGCTTTGATAGTGTGGCCCATCTGGTAGGAGCTATAAAGGCCTTCCTTTCTCGATGGAATGAAGGAGCCAAGCCTTTCGTATGGACAAAAACGGTGGAACAAATCCTGGCAAAGGCTGTCAGATGATTAAACCTATTTATAAGACTGCACACTAGCTCGCGAACACATCAGCGACCAGACACCATTCACGTCGACCCTTCAGAAGCGTTTTGCCTTCTGGCACCCGCAAGAACAGTTCACTGTGCCGCGCATGGCATTTCAGGAAGGCCTTAGCTTTGATTTAGCCATGGCATATGATTTTCTAAAACAGTCATGGGGAAGATTTTTACGGAAAAGGGAATATAGGGTAATAGGGATATCTGTGCATGATATTGAGTCGCTAGATTATATGCTAAATCTATCTAGGCAAATAAAACAACTTTATCCCAAGGCAGGCATTATCTTGGGCGGGGGGGGGATAAGCTATCTGTATGCCCGGTTTGGCCATGCAGCCACCGACGAAATAATGCAAGGAAATACAGAAGATAATAAACCGGTGATAGAGGCGTTGTTTATTGGCAGCAGCGAAGAAAGTTTGCCCCAATACCTTAAGGATATAAAAGATGGTCGAAAAATATCAGAGATAAGAGGTGTTATCCGGCGCGGATTAAGCGGCGAGATAATCTCGGCAGATATAGTGCATTTATCTGATCTAAACAAGTATCCGCCGGCGCTAAGACCCTTGGATGTAAATAGGGTTGCTGCAATAGAGGCAAGCCAAGGCTGCCCGGGGCGTTGTCCCTTTTGTGATAACACCTTGTTATATCCTGCAAAACATTATAAGTATCGCAGCGCTACCAATATTGTTGATGAGATGAAAGAAGTTTTAATAAGGCAGCCGTTTGTTAATTTCTTTACTTTCTATGATAACAATTTCCTTGGTGGCGGAGAAGAAAGCGACGAACGTCTAAAGACGATTCATAAATTGATGCAGACAGAGAGATTTTCGTTATTCGAGCGCCTCCAGCGGGCTAAGAATGTTGTCCTGTTAGCCGAGAAAGTTGGATTGGCGCAGGCGTTAAGCTATGCGCGCAAAACCCTTTTACAGAGGAGAATGGATGAAGCTTTAGACAGTTCTTTTATGCCACTAGGACCAATAAGGGACTCATATTTACCGTATCCCCGCAAACGTATAAAGATTGTGATTCAAACAAGGTCTATTGATATCATCCGCGCGGAGAAGATTGTCGCGGCCGCCTCTGATTTTATAGAGCTGATATGTGTTGGGTTTGAAACTTTAAGTGACTCGCAACTTAAACGGATGAAGGGCGGTGATATTACTGTGGAAGATCACTTTAAAGCCGCCCAAATATTAAAGAGGTACGGTATTAGACGGCGGTTTTTATTTATGTTGGAAGATAAGGAAACAACAATCGCTGAGCTTAAAGAAAATGCGACGAGGCTATGTGATCCGGTTAACTTCGATGTATTGGTTCACGCCGGCAATTTAACTAATATGCGAAACTATCGTGATAGAAATGAGAATAGATATCCGGATCATATTTACGTATTCAATTCGTTTATGGTCAAATGTTTCAAGAGCAACAGTAAGGCTGTTAGAGTAATACGTAAACTGCGTGATGTCCTGGATGGAGGGGTAGAAATCGAGCCTGGCGAGATAAAAGACTTTTGCGCGGCTACTTTGAAATATTTTAAGGATGCGATATTTATATCAGAGATGATAGAAAAAAACTGGAGGGTATTAAATTCCTACAGTTTACGGCAATTGCGGATGGTTAGTTACAAAAACCTTATAGATGCTTACAAAGATGTGTATCGCAGGTTAGAACGTCGTGGTGTTGTAGACAAGTCTTTTAATGGCTTTCTTCTTGATTCGAGGCGGTCTTCCTCGGCGATCTCTTTTAATCCTAGCCGTAACGCTTTAATCAGCGGCTTAGCCAGCCAAACAGTTCGGGGCCTAACTGGTGGAGACATCTCATCTTCAGCAATAAACGAACCAATGTCCACACACGGAGTGGACACCGGTTGTGCGAGTAGTGTGGTTGCGGTAGCGGAAGATCAAACCGAGAAGGTTAAAATCAGCGCTTCAATAATGCCTGTTGTTTTACGTTGGTTTGATATTATTCAATCTCAGGATACAAAAGAGGCCCGCGAAACATTGCGTGAGTTATCAAGATTGCAGAGGGAAGACCCTTT
>JBDRDG010000024.1:0-6451 GCA_043821045.1 Candidatus Omnitrophota bacterium
GGCTATGGAAAATTTGGCCTGTGCCCTTTAGGGTGCTTGTACCCTTTAGGGTGAAAGGGCGGGGTTACCTGAAAAATTTGCCTGCACTCTTTTATTTAGCGAGCTGCTTTCATAACTATATAGTTTTCATGAGGTAGTAAAAAGTTGTGTTTTCTAACGCGAATTTTGGGTTAAAATTGTCAACTAGATAACGAATACTTTTATTCTTCTGCGCAAAAACATGAGTCCGTAAGAAGCAAGATGAATGCGAAGGAGAATAACTGCTGTGAAACCAGGAATCGCTACTAAGCTTTAGCGAAGTAGAAGAAGGCGAAGCCAGAGTTGTTTCGAAAAAATTTCGTCCCGGGTAATCCCAGTCGCTTGTCCTAAAGCGAAGCCGAAGGGACTAGGCTGGGGAAGGGATTCCATTATTTCTTAGGGGTAATTTAACCAAAAAGTCTACCCTATCCATATTTTTTATGCCAAGTTTATTGTCATAACAATTTATTCATAAAGAGGTTACGCATAGAGAATTTTATAGACAGGTAATTTATAGGCAAGGACCGCTTTTTCTTAATAAAATTTAAAAATCGGTGACGGTTGACGAGAAAAAGGATTTTTAATATAATAAAGGCTATCCGTTTCAGCGATAAAAGCAAGGGTTTAACCGAAAGAAGCGCTGTTTGGCGTAGGTGTATTAAAATAAATCGGGATTATTTCGCAGCGTGCCGCTTTAGGATTAAAGGCTTAGCATTATATTTAGCAAAGAGAGATTTACCTTTTGCCTGGTTAGTAACGATAGGATTATATCCGGCAGGATAATGGATTCATCGTTAATATATATAAAGGAGGAATAAGGTGGATAATTTAGCAAAGAAATGGACATTTCTTTTATGCGGCCATGCCCAGTGCGGTAAAACGACCCTTGGCGAAGCGATTCTTTTTAATTCCGGCGCGACCAGCCGGTTAGGCAAGGTGGAAGAAGGTACGACAACAAGTGATTACGAGGACGATGAGAAAGAGAGGAAAAGCTCTATTAACATGGGCGTGCTGAATGCCCAATATAAAGAAAATTCTTTTCAGGTTATTGACACCCCGGGATATTTGGATTTTATCGGCGAACTGATTGCCGCTATCCGAGCCGTAGATTTCGCTGTTATGGTGGTTGACGCGACGGGAGGCATAGAGGTTGGCACGGAAAAAGCCTGGGAGTTATTAAAACGGGAAAAAGTGCCCTGCTTATTTTTCATTAATAAGATAGATAAAGAAAATACCGATTTTAAAAAGACCCTGGAGGAGATAAAACAAGTTTTAGATAAAAGAGCGACCAGTTTTGTAAGTACTGACGGCACAGCGGTTTTTAATATCATACATAATAAAGGTAAAGATCCTGCTCTTTACAGCGTTCTTGTTGAGGCCGTAGCCGAGAGTGACGACGCGTTGCTAGAAAAGTATCTTGATAGCGGTTCGCTGGAGGAAGAAGAGTTAAACAATGCGTTAAAAAAGGCGGTTATCGCTTCAAAAATATTTCCCGTCGTCGGCGGCGTGGCTTCACAAGAGATAGGTGTGGAAACAGTTATGGATATAATCGCTGAAATCATGCCGGCTGTGGGAGAATTTCTTCCCCGCCAGGCCAAAGATGATTCCGGCGGGGAAGTGGCAATTTACCCTCGTCTCGAAGATCCCTTTAGCGCCCAGGTGATCAAGACAATTATTGACCCTTACGTGGGACAGCTGAGTATTTTCAGGGTTTTTTCCGGCAGGGTTTTGTCCAACTCCGAAATATTAAACGCGACCAAAGGGCATAAGGAGAAAATCGGCCAGTTGTATAGTTTGCAGGGAAAGCAGCAGCTCGCTCAAGATACGCTTTCTGCCGGCGATATCGGCGCGGTAGCAAAGTTAAAAAACACTCAAAGCCAGGATACATTCTGTGACAGCGGGCGTAATTTCCAATTTGGCCTGTTAGATTTTCCTTCCCCGGCCTATTCGGCGTCGGTTAAACCTAAAACCCGCCAGGATGAAGAAAAAATATCTAGCGCGCTTTCGCGGTTAACCAGTGAAGACCCTACTTTCGGTGTGTCGCGTGATACGCAGACAAAAGAGTTGATTATTTCGGGAATGGGAGAGCTGCATCTTAATGTGATTATTGAACGGATGAAAAGAAAGTATAATGCCAGTGTGGAGCTGGGGACGCCCAAAGTTCCTTATAAAGAAACAATAACCAAAGCGGTGAAAGTACAGAACAAGTATAAGAAACAGACAGGCGGCCGCGGCCAATACGGCGATGTCTGGATTGAAGTAGAACCTTTGGAAAGGGGAAAGAACTTCGAATTTGTCGATAAAATTGTCGGCGGCGCCATACCGCGCAATTTCATCCCTTCGGTAGAAAAAGGTATAAGGAAATCAATGGGAGAAGGTATTTTAGCCGGTTTTCCAATTTACGATATACGGGTAATATTATATGACGGATCGTACCATCCTGTGGATTCTTCCGATATCGCCTTTCAGATAGCCGGGTCGATGGCTTTAAGGAAAGCGTTGGAACAGGCCGGCAGCGTTTTATTAGAGCCTATTATGAACGTTGAAATTACCGTGCCGGGAGATTTAATGGGGCAGATTACCGGCGATATTAACGGCCGGCGCGGCCGCGTATTGGGCATGGAGGCAAAGGGCAAGAACGAACTTGTAAAGGCGAAAGTTCCTTTAGCCGAGATGTTCAAATACGCTTCCGACTTGCGTTCGGTTACCGGCGGCAGGGGAAATTACGCGATGAGTTTTTCCCATTATGAAGTAGTTCCCGCCCGTATAACCCAGACGATAATTGAACAGGCCAAGGCCGATAAGAAGGAATGATGAAAATAGCCACGTTTTCTCTCGATGTTGAGTCCGGTAAATATAAATACAGCCTAGAATGTTTTGAAAAGCTGATAAAGAAGTTTGAACCAAAAAAAACAGTATATTATACTGTTGAATTTATCGGCGAAGATTTTGAGAGCGCCGACGCGGTAATTTTTGATATAAAAAAGCGTTTTGACTTTGTTTTTATTGACATTGAAAAAATAACAAAACGTATTGAGCGCAGCGGTGATCCGGCGGAGAAGGAAGTTCTTCTTAATGCCCAGCGGGTAGTCGAAGGCGAGGAGGTTCTTTGTGACCACGTTTTCTCGCCAGAAGAACATAATATCCTCGCCAATCTTTCTCTTGTAACATATAAGCCGTGTTTAGGGGCGGATGGCAGCGGCGATATAAATCTTCTCATTGAAAAGGTTCTTGTCAAGACAGGGAGAATTTTGTTTTTTACCGCCGCCAAGAAAGAACTGCGCGCCTGGGATGTTAAGAAAGGCTCAAGCGTAGTAGCCGCGGCGGCAAGAGTGCACAGTGATTTGGCAAGAGGGTTTATTCAGGCCGACGTTATAAACTGCAAGGATATCGATAATTTTTTTAATATGGCCGAGGCGCGCGCCCGCGGCTTTGTTCAAAGCGTAGGAAAAGAGTATATAGTTTCAGACGGAGATATTATAGAGGTTAAATTTAATGTTTAAACAAGGCGGGATAAGATGTTGAAAATACGAAGGGCCCTTATTAGTGTTTGGGATAAACAAGGGGTTATTGATTTGGTAAAGAAATTGCTTAGCTTTAACATCGAGATTATCTCTACGGGTAAAACAGCGTCTTTGCTGCGCAAGAGCGGCGCAAAGGTAAAAGAAGTATCAAAGATAACTTCTTTTCCCGAAATCCTTTCCGGCAGGGTTAAAACACTTCATCCTAAGATATTCGGCGCTATATTAGCTAATAAAAAACACCCTTTACATTTAGATGAGATAAAGAACCTGGAGATAGAACCGATTGATATGGTGGTCGTTAATTTTTATCCTTTTGACAAAATGGCTAAAGAAAACATCGGGTTTGGACAGATGCTTGAGTATATTGATATCGGCGGGCCGTCTTTGCTGCGTGCCGGCGCGAAGAATTTTAAAAATGTCGCCTGCGTAAGTTCTCCCCGCCAGTATAAAAAGGTGATCGAAGAGATTAATAAGAATAAAGGGTGTGTGTCGGAAGAGGCCCTTCATGAGTTAGCCGGGGAAGTTTTTAGAGTAACAAAAGAGTATGATACGGCGATTTACAGTTATCTAAAAGGCGGCGAAGTCCTGACTTGGAATTTAGAAAAAACCATGGGCCTGCGTTACGGCGAAAATCCTCATCAGAAGGGGGCTCTTTTTAAATTAATTGACCGTAATCCCTTTGCTTTTAAACAGCTGCAAGGAAAGAAGATATCGTTCAACAACCTTTTGGATTTAGACGCCGCCCTTTCGGTGGTGCAGGATTTCTCTGAACCGGCGGCGGTGGTTGTTAAGCACGCCTCTCCCTGCGGCGTCGCTTGTGATAAGAATATTTCTAAAGCCTATGTTAAGGCCTATCGCTGCGACCCTTTATCCAGTTTCGGTGGTGTCATCGGCCTTAACCGTAAGGTCGATAAAAAAACCGCCAGCGAAATCATAAAAAGCGGTTTTAAAGAGTGTGTCGTTGCTCCGGCTTATTCCAAAGAATCTATACGTCAGTTTCAAGAAAAGAAGAATTTAAGGGTTATTGAGACCAGTTTTGTCAAAAGAACCGATTTGAAAGATATTAAACGGACGGCTTTCGGATACCTTATTCAGGATCACGATTCGATAGATTATGATAAGACTAAGTTAAAAGTTGTAACCATCAAAAACCCCAGCCCAAAAGAGTGGAAAGATCTTCTTTTCGCCTGGAAAATTGTAAAGTTTGTTAAATCAAACGCTGTCGTCGTCGTTAAGAATGTGTCTCTATTGGGCACCGGCGGCGGACAGCCGTCAAGGGTTGACGCGGTGAAACTCGCCCTTAAGAAGTCGGCTAAATCAATCCACGGCGCGGTAGTAGCATCGGACGCCTTTTTCCCTAAAGAAGATTCGATAAAACTTTTGCATGCTAAAGCAGTCAAGGCGATTATTCAGCCGGGCGGTTCGATAGCCGATGAAAAAATTATCCAGTTGTGTAACAAATATCGTATCGCTATGGTTTTTACCGGCATACGCCATTTTCACCACTAAACGAAAGCAGACCATTTTGCCTTCTTCCCGGATATTTTCCCAAAATGAAGCGCGAATTTATCTAACAGGGAGAAAGGCGTACCAGGTATTACATATCAGGTATCACGTCATTTCTGACACCTGGCTTATTAGATAATTCGTGACGGGATACGAGATTAATAAAAGCAAATATTTCCTTGGATAGACGAGAGTCCTCTCATCAGAAATGGCAGGAGAACTCGCGCGCCCTTAGTGTAAGATTTAGTAAGGTAGTTTAATATTCTCTGGAGGCGAAAAGCTCTTTTTTGAAGGGGTAGCAAGGTATGGCTTAAGTTTTTTGAGAGGCCTTAAAAAGAATTCTGAGGCGATTTTTTCGGTAGGATATTGTCAGAGGATAGAAAAAGGCGTAAACTTACCAAAAGTCTTTAAGGACCAACTTAAAGGAGGTAAGTTACGCCATGAATACGATAACGCTGGAATTTAAACTGGTCAAGATAAAAATACCGGTAGAGAATTTAACGCTGGAAGTGCTGGAAGAAGCGATTTTTGAAATAAGACAAGAAATTGGGAAGACGGCATTTGTTAAGGCGTTAAAAGAATATGATGATCTGCTGGCAAAGAGCCGAGAGAGAGGAAATTATAGAAACATTTGTAAGAAAAGCAAGTATTTACAAACGCGGGTAGGCGATATTCAATATCGGCGGAATTTGTATAAAGACAGGGTAAGCGGTAAAGCACGTTATCTTTTAGACGAAGCGCTCAAGATAGACAAGAACCAAAGATTAAGCTTAAAGATGGTGGAACTGATGGGATTGCTTGTGTCAATGAGCCCATATCGGCGAGCGCAGGAGCAATTAAGCAAGTTGTTAGGGTTATGTTGCAGCCATGAGGCAATTCGGCGAAACGTAATTGCCGAAGGCAAACGGATAGAAGAACGAGAAGAGAAAGAACATCAAAAGATAAAACAATTAGATTATCAACTGCCGCGAGATTTGCCGGGAGTAGTGTATAACGAAACCGACGCGACATATATCCGTAAGCAGAATAAGGGCAAGAAAAAAGGCTTTAAAAGAAGGCATTTGGAGGCCAAACTGGGGGTAGGATATACAGGCAAAGAACCTCGATATAATGGGGGTAAAAGAATAAGTAAGAAGTTAAGCCAAAGGGTAGTATATGGGGACATAAAATCTGACCGCAATGAATTTTTAGACAAATTCAGTTGTATAAGCGAAAAGGAATTCGGACTATCGGCAGTTAAAGAGAGTTATTTAGGAGGTGATGGAGACCAGTGGATAAGAGAAGGCAAGAGGCAGTATTTTAGTCAGTCGACATATTTGTTATGTCCGTTTCATTTATTCAGGAATTTACGCAGGGCATTGGCGGGGAAGAAGAAATCACAGCAACGATTAAAGAAGTTATTT